>CALUJN010000022.1 GCA_944320985.1 uncultured Alistipes sp.
ACCTCCATCGACTCGATGTCGTTCGTATTGAGGTTCGAGAGGCCGTTCTCCATCGGCACGCCGTCGACGATATACAACGGGTCGTTGCCGGCCGTGGCCGAGCTGATACCGCGCACGCGCACCATCACGTTGCCTTCGGGATCGCCGCCCGTCTGCATCACCTGCACACCGGGCATCTTGCCGGCCATCGACTGCCGGAAGTCGGTGATCGGACGGTTGGCGATATCCTCGGCCTTGATCGACGAGATGGCCGTCGAGACGTCGCGCTTCTTCACGGCACCGTAACCGATCACCACTACGTCGTCCAGCGTCGTGGCCTCCTCCCGGAGCTGGATATCGAACGACGTACGGCTGCCGACGGGAATCTCCTGCGTGTCGTAGCCGATGTACGATACGACCAGCACGTCGTCCGGCGTCACGTCCAGCGTAAAGCCGCCGTCGATACCCGTACTGGCACCTTTGGTCGTACCCTTCACCACAACTGTAGCACCGATAACCGGCTCGCCGGCTGCATCCTTCACCTGGCCCTTTACCGGCCGGGGCTGCTGCCGGGTGGCTTCGTTTTGCGAGTCGTTTTTGGCGACCAGATAGATTTTCTGATTGCGGATCTCATAGCCGATCCGGGGGCCGGCAAAGAGGCGGTCCAGCGCCGTTTCGAGCTTCGTGTCCGTCACGTCAAGCGACACGATCCGGTCGGGATCAACCGTCGGACGCGAGTGGTAGAACGCATAGCCGGTCTGCCGCGAAATCTCGTCCAGCACCTGCATCAGCTTTACCTGCCGGAGCCTGACAGTCACCTGCTGCGCCGAGACCGCGGTCACGGACGCCACCAGAAGAACTGCCGCCAATAGGAGTCTAAAAGGTTTCATCTCTGATTGATTGGTGATTAAAAATAGGAAGAATTGTTTACATCATATCATTCTTCGCCGCAAAGATGCACGGCGGCAATGACGGACGGGTGACATCGGCTTGAAGATCCGATGTGCCGCCTCTTCAAAAAGGAGCGAATGGTCAAATCATAGCGGTCGTAGTTTGGTCGGTTCATTCGTAGGACACACAACCCGACCGAAAAGTGTGAGTGCCGGGAATTTTTTTTGCAAAAAAAATCGCCGGACTACCTATTTTGCCACTCGTCAGGTGTCTTCGTTATGAAACGAATCCCTATCTTTGTATGGCATTCAAGGATGAATATGGCTTCATGGGTAGAAGATACGCAGGAGGATCTGGAGCTGCTCGTCCGTCTCCGGACGGGGGATCGTGCGGCGTTCGAAGCCATCTATCGGCGTTATCACGCCCGTCTCTATACGCTGGCATTTGAAAAACCGTGCCGATGCCGACGACGCCCTGCAGCAGCTCTTCGTCAAGTTGTGGATCGCGCGCGAGGCGCTCTTTATCACGCGCAATCTGCAGGGATATCTCTACGGCATGCTGAAGCACCAGGTGCTGAACCAGATTCGCAACAACGTCAGCGCCCTGCAACACAACTACCGCATCGTGCAGAAACAGCCTCCGTATGATGATGAACTCTACACCTGGGCTGAACGCAACTACCGCAGCGAACTGCTCGAACGGGCCATCGCAACGTTGCCGCCCCAACAGCAGGCCGTGGCCACGATGCGACGTGAAGGATACTCCAATCAGGAGATCGCCGTCCGTCTGAACCTCTCGATCCACACGGTGAACACCCACTACCGCGAATGTCTGAAACGATTGAAGGAGCTCCTTGCCGGAGCTGCCAAACTGATGATTACCCTGTTAATCCTGTTCCGATGAAACGACCCGATGATATAATGATCCGCCGCGTTCTGAACGAAAAGGCTGCCCCGGATGAGGCGGCCGAAGTGGCCGCCTGGTTTGCTACCGACGAGGGACAGGCCTGGCTTTCGGCGGAATTTGACAATGACGCCCGACAACTGGAGTCCGGCGCCATGGCTCCGCTGTCCGACATTCCGGGCGAGGAGCTGCTCCGACGCATCGAACGCATCCTCACCCGCGCCCGGCGGCGCCGGCTGCTCCTTCGCGTGGCGGCCGTTCTGATTCCGTGCGCCCTGATTCTGGGGCTGTGGGCCAATCTGAACAGCCGCCTGGGCGGAGCGCTCTTCTCGGCCGACGAACAGCAGACGGTCGCCGCAACCGTCGGCGAGCGCAAGGAGGTGATCTTCCAGGACGGAACGCGGATTTTCCTCAATGCCGGCTCGACGATCTCTTATCCCGAACGGTTCGGGCTCTCGGAACGTCGCGTGCAGCTGGATGGCGAGGCCTACTTCGAGGTGGCACACAATCCCCAGCGTCCGTTTGTCGTCGAGACCTCGGACAATGCTTCCGTCCGGGTACTGGGGACGGAGTTCGACGTCAAGGCCTATCGGTCGGACCCGACTATTTCGGTAGTGCTGATCCGGGGCAGCGTGGAGTTCGCCCGCGGGGCCTCGTCCTACCGGCTGGAGCCCTCCCAGCGGCTGGTCTACAACAAGCAGATGGGTACCAGCTCGATCGAATCGCTGAGCAATGCTGACCAGACAATCCTCTGGAGCCGGAATACGATCTGCTTCCGCGATACGCCGATGCGGGAGGTGATTCAGGAACTGGAACGGTGGTACGACGTGCAATTCGAAGTGACCGATCCGGAGGTTTACGACTTTACATTCAGTCTTCAGACCCCCAATCTTCCGCTGCGGGAGTTGCTCGACGAATTGGAGAATATTGCACCGATCCGCTGCTCATTCAACAACGGAACAGTCGAAATCCATGCAATGAAATAAACTGTCTGATTTTGTTTAAACCGTCGACGCTTAATCTGCTGCTCATCTACAACGAACACGGCAAGACGATGCTTCCGGCGCTGTGGGAGAAGCTGCGGAAAACGGTTCTCTACCTGCTTTCGCAACAGATCCGGGTGGACGGCATCGGCTGGCAGGCCCACATCCAGCTGGGCTGGGAGAAGGATCCGGAGAATCTCCGTCAGCTTCGCGAAATGATCGCCTGGTGCCATGAAAACGGGCTTGAGTTTCACATCACTGAGCTGGACGTGACGATTGCAAACAAGGACAGCGAGATGAATACTTCGTGTCTTGAGGCGACGCGCGACGCGCAGGCCGCAACGATCGGAGCGGTCGTTGAAACCATGCTGCAGAATATCGGACAGGGAGCGTGCGGTGTGAATTTCTGGACGATGACGGACCGCTTCAGGGAGGGGACGACCTTTGCTACGCTCTTCGATACCGAAGCCAATCCGCAGCCGGCATACTACAAGGTCAAGGAGCTGCTGTTGAAATATGCGGACCAATCATCTAACAACCGATAAATCAAGAATCCATGCTTAAATCCACATTAACCGTTTTGACATTGCCTTCGCTGTGCGGTGTGGCCTGTGCCGCGGTTCCGAACGAGGAGCCGCGGCGTGAAGTGCCGCAGCCGAAGCCGGACATCATCCTGATTCTGACCGATCAGCAGTCCTACAATACGATCAGTGCCCTGGAACATACGCTGGCCTCGACGCCGAATCTGGACCGGCTGGTCCGGCAAGGCATCACCTTCACCAACGCCTACTGTGCCAATCCGCTCTCTGTTCCGTCGCGCTACGCGCTCTTCACGGGAACCTCCCCGGCGGGCGTGGGCGTATGGGGGAACGCCGATCGGAATACCGATGCCGAGAAGATCCGGCAGGCTCAGGAACAGTCGATCGGTGCCGTATTTCGCCGGGCGGGTTATCAGACGCTGTACGGCGGGAAGATCCACCTTCCGAATGCCAAAAACAAGTCGAAGTTTGCAGGTACGGACAACTACTTCTTCGAATACATCGAAAAGGACGAGCGCGAACTTCTGGCCCGCAACGTAGGGATGCTTCTGCGAGAGCGTGAGGCGACGCAGCCGATGCTTCTTGTCGTGTCGTTCCTCAATCCGCACGACATCTGCTTCGAGGCCCGCACCGATGCGGAGGTGGAAGCGACGCTTGCAACGGAGGGCAAGGACCGGTTCAAGGCCCAAACCATTGTGCAGATGCGGGCTCTGGCCGACGGTGCCGATCCGGCGGAATATCCGCCGCTTCCCGAGAACTTCGAAAGAACGGAAAATCTCGGTCGGATCCAATTCCCGTACAAGGACTTTACGACCGATTACTGGCGTCGTTACCGCTTCATTTACGGGAGGTTGGTCGAGTTGGTGGACCGGCAGATCGGAGAGGTCCTCGATGCTGTCGAGGCCTCGGCAAACCGGGACAATACGATTGTGGTCTTCACCTCCGACCACGGTGAGATGGCTGGAGCGCATCAGCTGATCACCAAAGGAGTCCCTTACGACGAATGTCAGCACGTTCCGTTAATCATCGCCGGGCGGGGTGTCGTGCAGGGCGAACGGGACCATTCGCTGGTCTGCAACGGCTGGGATCTGTTACCCACGCTCTGCGGCCTGGCAGGGATCGAGGCTCCCTCGAACGGTTGCGGAATTTCGCTTGCCGGACGGGCCTTCGGACGGGAGGAGCTGACTCCGGGGCGTTTTCTCTATCTCGAAACGACGAGGTCGTGTCTGCTCATCGAAGAGGGCAAATTCAAATACACACGCTTCAGAAACAACGGAGCAGAGATGCTGATCGATCTGGCGAACGACCCGCTCGAGCAGAACAATCTGGCCTCCGATCCGGCGTATGCGGACAAACGGCGGGAGCTCTCCTCGCGCCTCGATGCGGAGCTGTCGCGACGGGGAATTGCACCCTTCTGAACCTCCAGTCGGGAGCTCAACAGCCCAACAACGCTCCTTATGAAACAAACTCATTTCCCCTGCGGAACCGGTACGCTGCTCTCCCTGACAGCGCACGGCGCGGCCTTCGCAGCTCCGGAACGCTAGGCAACTCCCAGACCCGAACGCCCCAATTTTCTGGTGATCGTCTATGAGGATATCAGTTGCTACCTGCGGTGTTATGGCGATTCAGTGGCCGTGACACCCCATCTCGACCGTTTTGCGAAGGAGACCGTACGTCATACGCGGATGTTCACCTGTGTCGGGGTTGCATCTGTTTGAACCCTTTCCGGGAGAGCAGGCGGGTTCTGCCGATCCTTTCCGACTCGAATGGCGAAGGCCCCGGTTTTCCGGGGCCTTCGGCGTATGTTTTGAATACCGATCCTGTCGGACACGGCACTGAAAAACGCAGTAATTTCTATTCGGAGCAGGATATGGCGATCTTGATGACACCGTCGGCTCGCTGTTCGAAAAGATGATATGCCTCATCGATTCGACTCAACGGATAGCGATGCGAAATAAGCGGAGTGGTATCGATCTTCCCCTCTTCGATCAGACGGAGGATCTCGGCACAGTCACAGCCGTCTACCCCTCCGGTCTTGAAGGTCAGGTTTTTCCCGTACATCTCCGGAAGAGGCAATATCTGCGGCTGGTCGTAGAGCGCCACAACGGTGACAATGGCATTCGGGCGAGCGCACTCCCACGCCATGCGGAATGTTTCGTCGCCTCCGGCAACCTCCAGAACCCGATCGGCCCCTCCGTGGTCGCTGTGCTGCCGCACAAAATCACGGCAAGCCGAGGGGGTACAGACCTCCACATCCGGATAGTGCTCCTCTACAAAGCGGCGTCTTGTTTCCGACGCCTCGCATACGATGATTCGCTTCGGATGTTTCAACCGCACACAGAGCAGCGAACAGATTCCCGTGGGACCGGCACCGATGATAAGCACCGTATCTTCGGGACCGATTTCCGAGATCCGTGCGGCCCAGAATCCGGTAGCGAGAATATCGCCGACGAAGAGCGCCTGTTCGTCGCTTACCGTCTCGGGGATGCGGGTCAGTCCCTGGTCGGCATGGGGTACGCGGACGTATTCCGCCTGACCGCCATCGATCCGACATCCCAGGGCCCATCCCCCATCGGGGTCGGAACAATTGTTCACAAAACCATGTTGACAGAAGAAGCACGATCCGCAGAATGTTTCGACATTGACCGCTACGCGGTCTCTAGGAGAGACGTTCTTGACCTTTTCCCCTGTCGCCTCTACGATTCCCACCATTTCATGGCCTACTGTAATGCCCGGTACGGCCCGAGGAATGCTTCCATTCTTGATATGCAGGTCACTGGTGCAGATGCTGCCCAATGTTACCCGGACAAGCGCGTCGTAGGGATTGTGCAAGCCGGGTTTTGGCTTGTCTCGCAGTTCGAAACGTCCGGGTTCGACATAGGTATATGCTTTCATGGCAGATTTTGAGTATTTTTTGTATATTTTGTGTTTTTCCGACACTTGGCCTTTGTGACATGCTGGGTCTGTTCATCCCTTGACCTGGAATCGTACTGCCACCGCCATGTCCTGACCCGGATAAAAAAATCTTCGGGTTGAGCCATCCATCAAAATTAGCAAGATATTTCGTAAAATCCAAGTCAGTTAGTTTGTTATCCGCCTCAAGGAAACATTCAGGGGACGTGAGATCCGGCTTCAAGGAGGAGAAAGCAATAAAAAAATATGGTTGAAATATTTGCAGATATCGGAAAATGCGGTATCTTTGCACTCGCAATACGAAAAACGGTGCGTTAGTTCAGCTGGTTAGAATACGTGCCTGTCACGCACGGGGTCAGGGGTTCGAGTCCCCTACGCACCGCAGAATTGGGTGTAAATCAAGTAGTTACGAGATTTACACCCAATTTTCTTATACCCAAAAATAGAATAAAGGTATTTTTTCTGGATCCTGAGATCCATAGACTCTAAATGTAGTCCGCAGCGGGTTTACAAACGATCTTTCACATGTGAATCGTTGTCCGGGTTCTTATTCTGAGACTGTTCGTCAGAAGGATCATTAGCTGAAGGACTATTCGGCAAAACAGAAACACGAAAACCGGGAAGCCTTGTAAACGATTCGTTTACAAGGCTTCCCGGCATAAATAGGCAGGTCGATGGAGAAAATTCCTGTCTGCTTTTATTCCTGCCTATGTATTCAGATTCCGCACAAAGACGAAAATCCGAGATTCAACAGATCCCACGCCCCGGTCCAGGGTTGGAGCAAAAAGATTCGTTCGGATGCTTAAAACCGAGGCTCGACGATCGGAATACACCATCGGATAAAATGGCCGAATCCCCTATCTGGACAAATCGCCTGAGGAGATGGTCGAAGCCACAAAATCCTTGAAGCGTGTCAGGCCGTCGGTCAATCTCGAACGGGGACAGGCGATATTCCACCGCATGAATCCTTCACCCTCCGCGCCATACATCGAACCGGCATTCAACCATAAGTCCGCCTCATCGATCAAACGTTGCTCAAGATCTTCGGAGGTCAAACCCAGTTTGCGGCAATCCATCCAGACCAGATAGGTCCCCTCCAGAACGGTGATCGGAAAATCCGGCAGCTGCTCCCGACAGAACGTCCGCATATACGTGTAATTTCCATACAGGTATTCGAGCAGTGCGTCCAACCACTCCCCGCTCTCATTGTATGCGGCCCGGGTCGCAAGTTCTCCAAAGGGATTGACATCACAGACCTCGTTGTCGTTAATCGCCCGATCGATCCGGGCCCGGAGGCCAGCATCCGCACAGACGATATTGGCGATCTGCAAACCCGCGATATTGAAAGCCTTGCTTGGAGACAGACAGGTCACGGAATGTTGCAGAAACGTCTCCGAAAGAGAGGCAAAGGGCGTGTAGACATGACACGGGAATACCAGTTCACAATGAATCTCGTCCGAAAGGATCAGGACATCGTGACGAAGACAGATTTCGCCCATACGGATCAACTCATCCCGTCGCCAGACCCGTCCCACCGGATTGTGGGGATTGCACAGCAGCAGCACCTTCACCTTCGGATCGGAAGCCTTGCGTTCCAGATCCTCGTAATCCACTACATAAGTGTCGCCCGAGGCCCTTAACGGCGAGGTCTCGATCCCACAGCCGTTGTTGCGGATCGACGAAAAGAAACAGTTGTAGACCGGAGTCTGAATCAGAACCTTGTCCCCCGGTACGGTCAGGGCCTTGATAACCGCCGAAAGGGCCGGCACGACCCCCGACGTGTAGATCATCCACGAACGGTCGATGGTCCACCCATGACGTCGCGCAAACCAGTCCGTAACCGCGTCGTAATAGCTTGCGGGAACGTGTGTATAGCCGAAAATCCCATGCTCCACGCGCCGGCGCAAAGCCTCAATGATGGCGGGAGCCGTACGGAAGTCCATGTCGGCAACCCACATGGGCAACACCCGATCGTTGGAAGCTGTGTCCCACTTGCAGGAGTCGGTTCCCCGCCGGAGAACCGGAGTATCAAAGTCGTACTTCATCGCAAAACGGTTTTATCGGTCTGCGGATAGGGGCTCCCGTCCCGATGCCGGATCTTGCAATCGGCCGGGGCCTTGATGTTTGCGTCAAGCGTCACGGATCCGATTCGGTCGGCAACGATGCTGCCCGACATCGGATTCTTGATACTCGTGATCGAACCGCGGATATCCGCCTGCAAGGTGCTGTACTCGAAGGCCCGGTCGCAGTCCTCTCCAAACGTACAGTTCTCCAGAATCAGATCGTGTGCATAGCACAGCGGCTGCTCACCCGTAATATGGCAGTTCACCAAACGCAGGTTTTTCGAGTGCCAGCCCAGGTATTCGCCATTGAGTTCGGAGTCGTAGATAGTAACGTTCTCCACCTCCCAGAAGGCATCCTTGGTGGTGATCCGGGCGTGGTGGATCTCCGCGTTCTTCACATACTGAAATACGTACTTGCTGTCGCTGTCCAGTCCATCCACATAGATATCCTATCCTGGCTGAACATGAAGGGATAGGTCCCCTCATGCAGCGTCAGATCCCGAATGCGGAGACCTTTGCATCGCCAGAAAACCTCGTCGGCATCGTTCATCGTGACACGCTCGATGTCGATCTCGCTCATCTCCCGGAACATCTTCGGAGCATCGATCACCGTGTCGGTCATCTTCAGATGGTCGGAATACCACAAGGCCGAACGTCCCCCTACATCGAAATAGCATCGCTCGATCTTGAACCCGTGGACATGCCAGAAGGGATAGTTCCCTTCGAAACGACAGCTCACGGCTTCGATGTTGCTGCACTCCTTGATGGCCGACTTTCCGGCCCGGATAACGACATCTTCCAAACGCAGATCGTGGGAGGCGAACAAGGGGTGTTCGCCTCCAAATTCCCGGTTCTTAATCAGTTCCATATGAATAAACAAATTTGCTTTTATCTCAACATTTTCTGGGTCGGGATCCTTCGAAAATACCGGATCCGGAGTCGGTTGACGAAATAAGGATTTGGCCATGGGCTGTTTCCAGCAAAACGCACCTCCTTGAAACCGGGGGTGCGTTTTTCGTTCTCCCGGGCGTTGTCAAAAATAAGGCTTTTTGTATCAAAAAACGTGCGTTGTTCAAATTTTGATAACCTGCGCAACATTTATTCTAACGGGCCGAGAGGAGTGTCTTCTAATTTTGCGACAGGAAAATTCCATCAAAAACCAACACTAAAATGAAAAAAGCAATTTTCAGTACGGTATGGCTGTTCGCGGCAATCATGGCGCAGGCACAGCATATCACGGTGCAGGGAACGGTTCTCTCAAAAACAGGAGGAGAACCGCTTGTCGGAGCCACCGTGATATGCGAAGCCATTCAAAACGGCACCACCACCGATATCAACGGAAACTTCACGTTTTCCGTTCCGGAAGGGGCCATTCTGAAGTTCTCCTACATTGGATTCAATTCGACGGAAGCCAAAGCCGCTCCGGAGATGACGATCCGTCTCGAAGAGAATTCCGAGGTGCTTGACAACGTCGTCGTTGTGGGTTATCAGGTTGTCCGTAAGGCCGACCTCACCGGAGCCGTTTCGGTCATGGACATGAAGAAGCCACTGAGCGAGAACTCCGGCAACATCATGGGATCGATGGCCGGGCGGCTTCCGGGCGTGAACGTAGTGCCCGATGCAGCACCAGGCGGCACCGGTTCGATTCGAATCCGAGGCATGTCAACCGCCAATTCGAGCAACGATCCGCTTTACATCATCGACGGAGTGCCGACCGACAATATCAACTGTATCAATCCGGGCGATATTGAATCCATGCAGGTTCTCAAGGACGCAGCTTCGGCCTCCATCTACGGTTCGCGTGCGGCCAATGGCGTTGTGATCATCACCACCAAACAGGGCAAAGGCGACCGGATGGCCGTCCGGGTGAACTACGCGGCCAGTATTCAGACGATCGCCAACCGCTATGACCTGCTCGATGCCAACCAGTGGGGCGAGGTTTACTGGACCGCAGCAAGGAACTCGCACCTCACCCCGTCGCACGTCCTTTACGGCAATGGCGAAACTCCGGTCCTCCAGCAATTTGCAGGCGGCAACCCGAACTTCCCCACCACCAACACGGATTGGCAGGATGAAGTCTATCGCACGGCCATGACCAACAACCTCTCCGCCTCTGTTTCGAACAGCACGGAGAAGGGTTCGGTCCTCTTCTCGCTCAACTACTTCAATCAGGACGGAAACATCGAGGAGACCTTCTACGAGCGTTATTCTGCTCGTGTCAACTCCCGGTATGATTTGGGTAAATACGTTTCGGTGGGTGAAAATCTGATGGTCGCATATTGGAAAAACCGGGGTGCGGACGTTGCCGGCGACCGAGGCATTCCGTTTATGGCCATCAGCCAGCATCCGGCGCTTCCCGTACGCGGGCTTGACGGTTCCTGGGCCCGGCCCCTCGAACTGATAGCCTCGGATGTTGCTAATCCCGTGCAGATCATCGACAACGCCAAGGATAACGACTATGCTTCGTGGCGCATGCTTGGTAATGCATACCTTGAGGTAAAGCCATTCAACGATCTTACAATCAAAACAAACATCGGTATAGAACATAGCCAATACTTCAATCATACGCTCGGCCGCACGGTGAATCCCGGAGACGTAAACAGCGTCTCGGATGTCTACGGTCAGGGAGATACCTGGACCTGGACCAATACGGCCAACTACAGCAAGAGTTTCGCCCGGAAACATCATCTGACCGCTCTGCTCGGCACGGAGGCCATCGGTTATACGTTCCGCGATCTTTCGGCCTCGCGCGAGGGTTACGACTTCGAAGATTCCGACTACATGCAGATCGGAGCAGGAACCGGAACCCGGACCAACGGAGGCGGAAAAACCCAGTGGGCCGTCTTCTCGCTGTTCGGCAAGATTGACTATAACTATGCCGATCGTTACCTGGCCTCGTTTACCATCCGGCGCGATGAAAATTCTCGCTTTGCCAAAGGGTATCGTGCCGGCGTCTTCCCCGCCTTTTCGTTAGCCTGGCGTCCCACGCAGGAGGCCTTCTTCCCGCAAAACGACATCCTCAGTGACCTGAAGATCCGCTACTCGTGGGGAGAGAACGGCAACGCAAACATTCCGTCGCTCTATCCCGCCTACTCGACCTACATTTTCAATACGGGGAACGGAGCCTATGATATCAGTGGCACCAATTCGTCGACCACTTCAGGCATCACGCTGGCAAGCACCGGAAACCCGGAGTTGAAGTGGGAGACGACCAGCCAGCACAACATTGGTGCCGACATCCGACTTTTCCGGGGAGCGCTCGGCGTAAGCGTCGACTACTACATCAAGAAGACCCGGAACATGCTCACCATACCGCCGGCACTCGACGTAGCCGGAGAGAATGCCTCCATGTGGCTCAATACCGGCTCGATGGAGAACAAGGGGTGGGAGGTCTCCATCAGCTACATCAGCCCCGAATATGGAGATTTTTCGTGGAACGGAGCGCTCAACGTATCTCACTACAAAAACAGGCTGCTGGCTCTCAACTCGCGCCAAAAATTCATTGGAGGCGATCAACGTCTCATACCTGGTGAGCCCATGGGTGTTTATTACGGATACGTGTGTGACGGCATCTTCCAGAATGACGCCGAAGTGGCCGGACATGCCACACAAGATGGCGCGGCACCCGGTCGGCTCATCTATCGGGATATCGACGACAACGGCGTAATCGACGACAATGACCGCTGCATCATCGGAGATCCGAATCCCGATCTGTCGATGAGCCTGAACCTGACATTCAAATACAAGGGCCTGGCGCTCGACATGTTCTTTGCCGGCGATTTTGGGTTTGACATCCAGAACCACATGAAGCGCCAACTGCTCTCGATGAGTTACGGCAACCTCTCCACCAACCGCGGTGTTGAGATTCTGAACGCCTGGACTCCGACCCATACCGATACGGACATCCCGGCCCTGTCGCTGACCGATGACAATAACGAGAGCCGTTTCTCGACCTACTATGTGGAAGACGGTTCGTACATGAAGATGAAGTATCTGAAACTCTCCTATGCGTTGCCCGACACATCATCCAGAAAATAGGCTTGCAGAATCTCGCGGTATATGCTCAGGTCGAGAACGTATTCACCATCACCGGCTATACCGGTCTTGATCCGGAACTTCTTCCCGGGGAATACGGTGCGCGGATTGACAATGGAGCATATCCCCGTCCCCGAACCTTTACCGTAGGCCTGAATTTCCAGTTCTAACTTCAAAAACGAACCATGAACACGCTGAAAAACATATCGACCAAAGCCCTTTATGCTGCGGCAATTCTTGCAACGGGCCTGTTCGAGACCTCCTGCGAAGGATTGCTCGACACCAAACCGCAGGGAATGTTCACCGAGGAGCAGATCGGAGACGAGGAGGCGCTCGACCTCATGACCTCGGCCTACGCCACTCTGCTCAACCACTACTTCGGCAACAACGAATCGTTTGCCGGTCCGATCAACAACTGGGTTTTCGACGTCCGATCGGACGATGCCCTCAAAGGCGGCGACGGTGTCACCATGGAGGGATATATTCACCAGCTGGAGGTCGGCAACGTACAGAGCGACAACCAGGTCGTAGCCTACAAGTGGCGCAACAACTACTTCTCCATCAGCCGATGCAATACGGCAATCCGTGGCATTCTTGCCTCGAAAACCATTTCGGACGATGAGAAAAGTTCGCTTGTGGCCGAGATGAAGACGCTCCGGGCCTATTATTATTTCGACATGCTGCGCATTTACGCCAAGTTTCCGTATTTTGACGAAACGGTCGTCAATCCCAGCGAATGCCGGGCCGATGAATATTCTCGCGACCAGATTGCCGAATTCATCAAGGAGGATCTCCGGAACAGCTATGAGGATCTTCCCGATATTCAGGAAGAGGTCGGCCGGTTCAACCGTTACGTTGCTGCGGCGCTTCTGGCACGGGTGGCCCTCTTCACGTCGGACTGGGCCGAGGTGGAAGAGTATGCCAACTATGTCATCTCGAGCCATCAGTATGAGCTCTACCCCCAATTTTCTGGACATGTCGAAGCCCGAGTACAACAACCAGTATGAGTCGATCCTGGCTATTCAGTTTTCGTCGGCCAACTCCCCCGACCAGTACAACTTCAACAACTGTCTGAACTGCACCTGGTCCGAAGGCAATCTTTATGGCAACGGTGATGATTTCTATCTGGCGTCGCAGGATCTCGTGAATGCGTTCCGCACGGATGCCAACGGCCTGCCCTATCTCGACGGCGCACCCGACAACCGGGATGTGGACAGGGCCGATTTCGAAGGCAACATCGATCCCCGTCTCGACTTCACGGTCGGCTGTATCGGCATGCCGTGGCGCTCGCATCCGTACAACGAGAAATGGTGCCGCAACCTGGAGTTGTACGGTCAGTATTCGGGAAAGAAACCCTATCCGGCACCCGAATCACCCTATGTAAAACCCGGTATCGTTCCATGGGGAGCCTCTTCGCTCAACGGGCTTCTGATCCGCTATGCCGATGTGCTGCTCATGAAGGCCGAAGCATTGATCGAACAGAACAAGGATCTCGACGAAGCCCGCGAGCTTATCAATGAAGTTCGTCGGAAAGCGGCCCGTTCGGTCGACGCGACATACGCTCCGATCGACTGTGATCCGACGGTTGCAAACTACAAGGTGGGAGAATATCCGGAGACGGGATGGAATCAGGAGTATGCCCGGAAGGCCGTGAGGATGGAGCGCCGCCTCGAATTGGCAATGGAAGGGCTGCGTTGGTTCGATCTCGTACGTTGGGGCGAGGTCGTTGAAACGATGAACAGCTACTATCTCTCCGAAGGCAGGATTCGGCCCTATTACCAGACGGCCAACCTTACCAGCAGCGAAATCTATTTCCCGATTCCGATAGATCAGGTGGACAACGCCGGTGATATTTACAAATAAATGCAGCCCTGCGACTTCAAGAATTGCCCCGGTCGCAGAACGCAGAATCACAAGAAGACGCACTGAAAAAAGGTGCGTCTTCTTGTTTCGTGCAGGATTGCATGCCGTGCATCGGAGTTCCCGAGGCGCGGATAACCGAACGCCACGGGCGTATGTCAGGACGTCATTTCCGCAGGTTCCACAGTTGACCGAGGTTCGATTTTCATGGATCGGCAGGGTGTTGCGGCGAAATATCACAACATTGTAACAGATATGTCGTATCCGTGAAAAGCGGCACCTGTTTTTTTGTCGTGTCAACAAGGAATTGCAATGCCCGAAACCAAACACTTCAAAACCATCGTGATGTCCGACATCCACCTCGGATCGAAATGGTCGAAGGCCAAGGAGGCCAATCGTTTTCTGAAATACCACACCTGCGACACGCTGATCCTCTGCGGCGACATCATCGACGGCTGGGAACTCGTCCGCGGTCGGCGCGAGAAGTGGAAACGACGTCACACGAACTTCATCAGCCGGCTGCTGGAATTACAGCACGACACACAGATCATCTACCTGCGGGGGAATCATGACGATTTCCTGGATCGGGTTCTGCCGTTGCGGTTCGCCAACGTCTGCGTCCTGAAAGACTACGTCTATACGAGCTGCGGCAAACACTATTACGTATTGCACGGCGATGTTTTCGATCATGTAACCTCGTCGATGAAATGGCTGGCCAAGGTGGGCGACGTGGGATATTCGCTGCTGATGTGGTTCAACCGGCTCTACAACCGCCGCCGCCAGAAGCGGGGACTCCCCTACTACTCGGTCTCGCAGGAGATCAAACAGAAGGTCAAGGCCTCGGTGTCGTACATCAGTGACTTCGAGAAGCATCTGGTCGAGATCGCCCGCCAGAAGGGGTGTGCGGGCATCATCTGCGGTCACATCCACCAGGCGGACAACCGCATGATCGACGGGATTCTCTACCTGAATTCGGGCGACTGGGTCGAATCAATGACGGCTCTGGCCGAGGATTACAACGGCAACTGGGAGATTCTGCGCTACGACAACGACAAAAACGACTGGTGATGCGTTACCTGTTTGTCATCCAGGGCGAAGGACGCGGGCATCTGACCCAGGCGCTGTCGCTGGCCTCGATGCTCCGGCGTCACGGCCACGAGATCGTGGGGGCGCTTGTGGGGTTGAGCTCCGAGCGAAGACTTCCGGGCTTTTTCGTCGAAAAGATCGGGGTTCCGGTCACGGAATTCGAAGCCCCGCAGTTTGCATTCGACCGTTCGAACCGCAGTGTCAGTCTGCTGCGTACGCTGCTGTGCAACCTCTCGCCGACCCGGGCCGCCGCCTTCGCGCGGAGCATGCACCTGATCCGCGACCGGATTGCGGAGCTTCGTCCCGACCGGATCGTGAACTTCTATGAACTGCTCACCAGTCTGACCGTCCGCCGCTACGGAATCCGGATCCCGATGACGGGTATCGCACACCAGTTCCTGCTCAACCACAGCAACTATCCCTACACCCGTCACACGGGCATCCAGGGGCGGTTGCTGCGGCTCCACGCCCGCCTGACGGCCTGTGGTTGCACGGAACTGCTGGCGCTGTCGTTCCGGCCCGTGAAGCCCGACGTCCGCCACCGGATTCGGGTTGTTCCGCCGCTGCTCCGGCGTGAGGCTCTGACGGGTAGCACCTCGAACGCCGGGTTCATCCTCGGATACATGGTCAACAACGGCTTTGCCCGTGATTTGCGGAACTGGTGCGGCGGACATCCGCAATACCCGGTCCACGTCTTCTGGGACAATCCCCTCTCTCCCGAGACGTGGTACGCCGAGGGCCAGCTTGTGCTGCACAGGCTCGACGACCGGCTCTTCCTCGACATGATGCGCCGCTGCCGGGGTTATGTCACCACGGCGGGGTTCGAATCGGTCTGCGAGGCCATGTACCACGGCAAACCGATGATGCTCATCCCGGCCCATATCGAACAGCGCATCAATGCGGCGGATGCCGCAGCTTCCGGAGCCGGGATCACGGCCGAATCGTTCGACCTGGACCGATTCAACGAATTTCTCGCCCGGCGTCCGCTTCCCGCCCCGGGGTTCCGCCACTGGGTCGACTCGGCCGAGGAATGTTTTCTGCAACTGCTCACCCGATCGTAAACCGAATATGGATTTTTCGTTCAACAACCGCGAATTGAGTTGGCTGTCGTTCAACGAACGCGTTTTGCAAGAGGCGCAGGACCCAACCGTGCCGCTGCTCTCCCGCCTTCAGTTCCTGGGAATCTACTCCAACAACCAGGACGAATTCTTCAAGGTGCGCATCGCCAATCTGATGCGACTGAGCCGTTCACGCAAACAGCGCAGCCGGTTGCTGCTGGGCGGATATACGCCCGGGGCGCTGCTCGAAGCCGTAAGCCGACGCGCCGACCGTGCGCAGGAGGCCTTCACGACAACCTACCGCTCGATACTTCACGAAATGGAACGCTGCGGAATCCACGTACTGGACGAAACGCAGCTCTCGCCCGATCAGGAGGCCTTCTGCCGCGACTACTTCACCGCCGTGGTATCGCCGCGGCTCGTGCCGCTCATCCTTCGCAAGTCTGTGAAAATCCCGTTTCTGCCCGACGGCAATGCCTACCTGGGCATCCGGATGGCCTGTGCGGGCGAGGGAACGGCGCGTTTCGCCGTAGTACGCATCCCGGTCAGTTCGGCCTGCCCGCGGTTCGTGATGCTGCCCTCGGAAGAGGGGCGCAGCGACGTCATCTTCCTCGACGACATCATCCGGCTGATGATCGACGATATCTTCTTCATGTTCACTTATGACCGGATCTCGGTCCACACGTTCAAGATCATGCGCGACGCTGAACTGACGATCGACGACGATGTCTCGAAGAGCCTCTTCGAGCGCATTGCCGAAGGGGTCGAGGAGCGACGCTACGGATCGCCCATGCGCCTGATCTACGACCGCGAGATGCCGCAGGACCTGCTCGACATGCTGGTCGCCAAACTCAAACTGACGCCGGGGATGCTGGCCCCGGGCGACCGCTATCATCTGATGAAGGACCTGATGAAGTTCCCGAAGGTGCGCCCCGAACTGCTCACCGAAAATCCCAAGGCGCTGCGCCACCGGGACATTCTGCCGTTTCAGAGCATTCTGAAGGTCGTACGCCGCAAGGATATCTTCCTGAACTTCCCCTACCATTCGTTTCAGCACGTCATCGATTTCCTGCGCGAAGCGGCCATCGATCCGCGCGTGGAGCGCATCTGCATCACGCTCTACCGTACGGCCGAACATTCGAAGGTGATCAACGCGCTGGTCAACGCCGCGAAAAACGGCAAGGAGGTGACGGTGCTCGTCGAGCTGAAAGCGCGTTTCGACGAGGAGCAGAACATCGAGCACACCGACCTGCTGCAACGCGAAGGAGTCCGGATTCTGCCGACGATCGAGGACCTGAAGGTCCACAGCAAGATCATCCTGGTCGAGCGGCGTGAAGGTTCGGGTGTGCGTGGATACGCCTACATCGGCACTGGAAACTTCAACGAGGACACGGCACGCATCTACGGCGACTACGGACTGCTGACCGCCCACAAGGGGATCGTCGAGGATGTGCGCAACGTCTTCGGGTTTCTGATGAACAGCCACAAACGCTACCGTTACAAGCACCTGCTAGTCTCGCCCTACTTCATGCGCGATGCCTTCACGGCCCTGATCGACCGCGAGATCCGCCACGCCCGCAAGGGCCGCAAGGCCTGGATCTGCGCCAAATGCAACTCGCTGACCGACGAACGGATCATCGAACGTCTCTATGCCGCGGGCCGGGCGGGGGTCGAGGTGAGGCTGATCGTCCGGGGCGCCTGCTGTCTGCAACCCTCCGTGGCGGGGATGAGCGAGAAGATCCGCGCCATCAGCATCGTAGACAAATACCTCGAACACGCACGGCTGTTTCTCTTTGCCAACGGAGGTGAGGAGGTGGCCTACATCGGCTCTGCGGACTGGATGTCGCGAAACCTGGACCGACGGGTGGAGGTCTGCACGCCGATTCTCGACCGGCAGATCCTGAAACTCCTGCACCGGGTTTTCGATATTCAGTGGAGCGACAATACGAAGGCTCGCGACCTGTCGGACCCGGAGAACAATCCGTACGTGAAGGCGGCAAAGGATGCGGCTCCGCTCCGCAGCCAGACCGCCCTGTATACCTATTACAAGGAACAAAGCGAAAAATGAATCGGGAAACTTTCGGAGCCATTGACATTGGCTCGAACGCCATCCGGCTTTTGATCAACTATGTGGAGCAGTACGACGACGGTCGTACGGAGTACAAGAAAGCGGCCTTCGTACGGGTTCCGATCCGCCTGGGCGATGATGTCTTCCTGCGAGGGCATATCGGCAACGACCGGGCCGAAGCGTTGTGCGACGCCATGCAGGGCTTTGCGGCGCTGCTGCGGGCCTACGGCGTGCGCGACTACCGGGCTTGTGCCACGAGTGCGATGCGCGAGGCGGCCAACGGCCGCGACATTCTCGAACGTGTGCGGTTGCGCAGCGGCATCACGGTCGAGACGATCAGCGGCACGGAGGAGGCCGACACGATCTTTGCTGCCGGCGGTTTGAAGGAGCTGCTCGACCGGTCGAAAACCTATCTGTATGTCGATGTCGGAGGCGGCAGCACCGAAATCGTGGTCTATGCCTCGGGGGAGAAGGCCGCCGCGGAGTCGTTCCGTCTCGGGACGGTGCGCATCCTCAGCAACGCAACCGATCCGGCCGAATGGAAGCGGTTCGAAAGGTGGCTTGCCCAGATTGCCGGGCGCTACAACCCGACGGCCGTGATCGGATCGGGAGGCAACATCAACAAGGTGCACAAACTGCTCGAAAAGAAATCCCGGGAGCCGATCCGCACGAAGGAGCTGACGACGCTCTACGACCGGTTGCGGGCGTTGAGCGTCGAGGAGCGCATGGAGCAGTTCTACCTGAACCAGAGCCGGGCCGAGGTGAT
>CALUJN010000023.1 GCA_944320985.1 uncultured Alistipes sp.
CAGTGTATTATAAGCAAAAAAGGTGGCAGTTTACTCGCCCGGCTCCCGATTTGACCCCTTTGCCACCAAATTGCCACCCGAAGGTTTTCGGCGAAATACTTTTCGGGAGCGGAGGTCGGGATGCTAGCTGAATTGTTTAATATGTTGATATACAACCGTTTTGCTTTGTTCTGCATCCGGATTCCCACGAAAAAAGGAGCCTCGGAAAAGGCTCCTTTGTGCGGATAAAGGGACTCGAACCCCCACGCCGTAAGGCATCAGATCCTAAGTCTGACGTGGCTACCAATTACACCATATCCGCATTGTTTTCACAAAGGTAGAGATTTTTTCATAATTCACAATTTCGAATGCCGATTTATCCGGCTTTTTGGTTACTTTTGTGCGTAATTTAATGCAATGCCACAACTCGTAACGCTTGTTCTTTCGCCACAACAGGCTGCCGATGCGAAGTTCTGCACTTCGCAGGTCGCTCGACGCATGGGAATTCGCGAAGATGAAATTGCTCTGGCCCGTGTTGTCAAGCGATCCATTGACGCTCGGCAACGGCAAGTCAAGGTGAATCTTACGTTCGAAATCTATGTGGATCGCGAGCCGCAGCCCGATCCGATCCATTTTGATTATCCCTCTGTCGCCGGAAAAACCGAAGTGGTGATTGTCGGCTCGGGACCGGCCGGTCTGTTTGCCGCGTTGCATCTTATCGAGTTGGGGTTGCGTCCCGTGGTGCTGGAGCGGGGACGTGATGTTGCGGCCCGTAAACGCGATATCGCCCAGATTAACCGCAATGGTCCCGTCGATCCCGATTCAAATTATGCTTTCGGGGAGGGAGGAGCCGGAACGTTCTCCGACGGAAAACTCTTTACACGCAGCAAAAAGCGCGGAGACTATAACAAGGCGCTTCAGACGCTGGTGTTTCACGGTGCCACGCCCGAGATCCTCTTTGAGGCACACCCTCATATCGGGACCGACAAGTTGCCGCGTATCATGCAGAATATCCGTCAGACGATCCTTGATGCCGGAGGCGTGTTCCGTTTTGAGAGCCGTGTGACCGATCTGAAAATCCTTAACGGCAGGATCCGTGGCGTGTGGTGCGGCGATGTGTTGATCGAAGGTGCTGCCGTGGTTCTTGCCACGGGACATTCGGCTCGCGATATCTACGAATTGCTCCATCGCTCGGGAATCCGCCTCGAAGCCAAACCCTTTGCCATGGGCGTGCGTATCGAACATCCCCAGGCCTTGATCGATTCGATTCAGTATCACTGCGAAACGCGTGATGAATACCTTCCGGCCGCCTCCTATTCGCTCGTAAGCCAGGAGGGCGGACGGGGCGTCTATTCGTTCTGCATGTGCCCCGGGGGATTTATCGTTCCGGCCATGACCGATGCCGCGCAGTCCGTGGTCAACGGCATGTCACCCAGCGGCCGCACGTCGCCCTATGCCAATTCCGGCCTGGTTACGGAGGTCCGCCTGTCGGATTTCGAACACCTGCGCGGTGAATGGGGCGAACTGGCCGGGCTGAAATTCCAGGAGCAGTTCGAGCAGGCGGCGCGTCGCGAAGGCGGCGAGCATCAGATTGCTCCGGCACAGCGTGTCGCCGATTTCGTGGCGGGGCGTACCAGCGGTTCCCTGCCTCGGACCTCCTATATTCCGGGGATTACCCCTTCGCGCCTTGATCGCTGGATGCCCGACTTTATCGCCCGGAGTCTGCGACAGGGCCTGACAACCTTCGGGCGCAGAATGAAGGGCTACGTGACCAACGAGGGCGTGGTGGTAGGCGTCGAGTCCCGGACATCGACGCCCGTACGCATTCCGCGCGATCCCGAGCGTTTGATGCATCCTCAGGTCGAGGGGCTCTTCCCGGCGGGAGAAGGGGCCGGATATGCCGGGGGAATTATTTCGGCGGCACTCGATGGGGAGCGTATTGCCGCGGCTGTCCGTAATTATATCGAAAAAGGAGTCTGAATCATGAAACCGGTCAAGGTCATCATACCTGTTTATACGGACAACCTCTCCGAGAACGATTGGCTTTCGTTGCAACACAATACGGAGGTTCTCAAGCGTCATCCGATTGTTTTGCTGCTTCCCCGGAGCCTTTCGCTGGAGGCTGTGGCGCGGAAATTCCCGGACGTCTCCTCGTATGAAATTATCCGGGTTTCGGACGGATTCCTGGGCAAGGCCGGCATCCTGGGATACAATCGCATGATGCTTTCCAAAGAGTTCTACGATCTGTTTACCGATTGTGAATATATTCTGATCTGCCAGACCGATGCCTGGATTTTCCGTGACGAGCTCGATAACTGGTGCCGACGCGGCTATGATTACATCGGAGGCCCGTGGTGGCGTGCCGGCGTGTGGTCCTGGCCTGTCATCCGGCATTTCTTCCCCCGCAATCGCCGCCTGTACGGCAAGGTGGGGAACGGCGGCCTCTCGCTGCGCCGGGTTGAGGCGTTCCGACAGGGGTGTATTCGCTACGCCGATCGGATCGATTACTATCTGAACCAGTCGCGGCACATCTACTATGAGGATGTCTTTTGGGCCATTGAACCGCGGAATTTCCGGTATCCTTCGATGCGCGAGGCGCTTGAATTCTCGTTTGATACCCATCCGGAACGTTGTCTGGCTGTTACGGGGGGTGAATTGCCCTTCGGATGTCATGGCTGGCTCAAACCCATGCGGATCAATTTCTGGCGGCGATTCATCTCGACAACGCCGACTTCACTTTTGACAGAACCCGATATGAAGAAGAACTATCTGTTGTTCGTCACGTTGCCGTATGCCTATTCGATCATGCGGCCCCTGCAGGCTGAAATTCGCCGTCGCGGCGGTACGGCGGCCTGGTTTATCGAAGAGGGATGTCCCGATGCCCTGGAGGCGGATGAAATCCGGTTGCGAACCGTGCGGGAGGTTCTTGCGTTCGATCCCGTGGCGGTTTTTGCTCCGGGCAACTATATCCCGGATTTTTTTCCGGGGGTGAAGGTGGCGCTGTTCCACGGATACGCCATTCAGAAGCGGTTCGAGGCGGTCGATGATCATTTCACCGTGCGGGGATGGTTCGACATCTACTGTACGCAGGGGCCCAGCAGTACGCCGTATTTCAAGGAATTGGAGAAGAAATACGGTTTCTTCCGGGTTTATGATACCGGATGGCCCAAGGCGGATACCTATTTCTCTCCGGCGATGCTCTCCCGGTCGCAGAACGAGCGCCCGGTGATTCTCTATCCTCCGACTTTTACGAAAAACGTCTGCTCGGCGCCTCATCTGATGGCGGAGATTGAGCGGCTTGCGGAGACGAAACCCTGGGATTGGATCATCACCTTCCATCCGAAACTGACCGATCCCGAGATCGTATCGGGTTACAAGCGGATCGCTACCGAACATGAGAACGTCATCTTTTTCGAGGGTTCGGACAAGATGCCGCTTCTGCAACGGGCCGATGTGATGTTGTGTGACAGTTCGTCGATCATTCTGGAGTTCATGTTCCTCGATAAGCCGGTCGTTACGTTCCGCAATTCGCATCCGGGGCCGCATCTGATCGACGTGCAGCGTCCCGAAGAGGTGGGGCCGGCCATCGAACGGGCCTTGACGCGTCCCGAAGAGCTGATGCAACAGATCCGTGCCTATACGATGCATCACGAACCCCATCGGGACTGTCGCTGCTCGGCGCGGGTGCTTGATGCCGTGGACGATTTTCTGGCCACGGGGCATATCGGTTTGAAGCGCAAGCCGCGGAATCTGATCCGTAAATGGAAATTGCGCCGGAGGATGCACTATTGGCCCTTGTGGGAGAAGATCCGTGGGCGGTAGCGGCCGCGGAAGGGTCAGAGCGGTAAAATAATGCCTGTTGACGTTATTGTCTCAGGCATTTGATCATCAGTTTGACCCAGAATGGTGATTTGATGGCACAGATCAAATTCCCGATAAATCGAATCTTCCGGTCGTAAAAACTCCGGCAGAACTCCGGACGATAGAATTTCTTCAAAACCTCCCAGTTGCATAGAATGTTGTATGCCAGGATGTTTGAAAGCTCTGAGTGCCATTCCCTGCAGTGGCGCATCTCTCTGCGCAGGCGTGAGAAGAAGGTGCGGTTGGCCAAATAGAGTATTTCGTTGCTGTATCCGTTTCTTTCGAACAGACGGATGATCTTCAGCCTTGTTCGGATCAGGATCCGCGGGTCGATTTTTCGGTGCAGCAGACTCCCGGGAACGAAGCGATAGTGATAGGTCGGATGGCTGAATGTGGTGATGTGGGTAATGTGTGCGCAATAGAGGATCGTAAAGACCTCGTCTTCGGCGTAGTGGAGTGATTCGTCGAAACGCAAGCCGAGACGTTCGATTGTTGCGCGGGAGAACATCTTGTTCCAGGTCCATCCGAAGCAACGGTGGCGCAGCAAATCGGCAATGACAGGCATGCAGTCGTTGTGTCCTGTCGTGACACGTCGGTCATCCATGACGTAGGTCCGCGTACGGTGCTCTCCGCTCAGGCCGGGGCGTTCCTCGACCAGGTTGGTGAAAGCAATGCCGTTCTCACCGATGCCGCTGTCTGCGAATTGCTGCAGGTGTTCGGGGAAGATCCAGTCGTCGGAGTCCACGAAAACAACAAATTGCCCCCGAGCCTGGTCCAGTCCCAGGTTCCGGGCTGCACTGACGCCGCGATTGGGGCAATGAAAGACCCGGATGCGGGAATCCTGCGCGGCATAGCGGTCACAGATCGCGCGGCTGGAGTCCGTACTGCCGTCGTTGACAAGCAGCAATTCAAAATCCCGCATACTTTGAGAAAGGATACTCTCGATACAGGCCGGGAGGTATCGTTCGGCATTGAAGACGGGTATGATGACCGAAATAAACATTGTGCGTAACTACTTTGCGGGCGTGTTCTCCTGTTGGCGGGTGGCCTCGGACGGCGTGGATAGATGGGAGTCGAGACCCTTTTCGCAGCGGGTTCTCCGCTCGCGGACGCTCTCCAGATAGCGTTGCTGATTGATCTTGCAGTTGTCGCGTGCGGCTTTGCCGTGGTAGAGGTGGAAGGCGATTCCCTGAAACTTGATCCTCCGTTGCCGGACGCCGCTGTTGTGTAGCCGGAGCCCGAGTTCGGTATCCTCGAATCCCCACCCTTCGAATCCTTCGTCGAAGCCGTTGACTCGGATCAGATCATCGCGCCAGATGCCCATGTTGCAGCTTCTGGGATTGTGCTCGGGAGCCAACGAGCGGTAAAGGCGTGCGGCGAGAGGGTTTCGCATGGCATTGCCCCGGCAGGAGATTCCCTTGCTCCAGGCCGATAGCGCATGGCCGTAGCTGGGGCTGTCGAGGAGTTCTTGGGTTCGAGCGGCAGAAATCATGCCTCGGGAGCCCGAAACATAGTGCCCTTTTTTGGCAAAGCTGAGGTGGTCCCGGATGAAATCCCGTTGCAGGATCATATCTCCATCGACAAGGAGGACGTAGTCGCTCCTACTGGCGGCAATGGCCTTGTTGCGGATGGCGGCGGCCCGAAATCCTCGGTCTTCGTGCCAGATATGGCGCAGGGGAACCGGGGATATGCTTTCGAAATGTTTCACGACCTCGCGGGTGCTCGAATCCGAACCGTCGTCGGCAATCAGAATCTCTGTGGGCATGACGCTTTGTTTCATCACACTGTCGAGACAGAGCGAAAGCGCCCGGGGCCAATTGTAGGTAGAGATGATCAATGCTACCGTCATATCCTGCGATCTGGTTTCTGTTACAAATGTAATAAATTCTTGGAAAATCGCCTCTTTTACCGGTGTTTGGTCATATAAATGTTTGTTTCCTCGATTACTGCATTCCAACTATAGTGAAAATCTGACCATGTTGGCTGGTCGAACATGCATGTATCTGTATTTCAATGGGTAATGGCTTTTTCTTGAAGCGAATATTAAAAAATATGAAAAAATTCGAAAAATTTTTTAATAAAAACTTGCACGGATCTTTTCTTTGCCTTATCTTTGCAGCGAAGTTTTAAGGTTCATTTAGGTTAGTAGTTTTAGGTTGGTGAGGAAACTGTGGAAGACGGATCTGTTCCGGATTCCGAGTTTCCTTTTTTTTGTGCCTTTTTGTGAAGGCCTTTTCTCGATATTCGCCGGCCTTGCCTTTGTCCCGTATTTATCGGTTTGGATCTGAAGCTTTATTCATTCGCAGGCATGTGTTGGGATCGTTTCATGCTCGTTTCATGCATTTCCGCTCCGCTTTTCGGCGGTTTCGGTTAACAGAATCAGATAGGGTGACTTGATCGGTAACTGGCTGTTTTACAGTGTATATATACTGCTGCACCCACACTTTGTAGGCGGGGAGAGAATTTGTCAATGTTACCAAATTGTTAAATATATTTAATATATTAGTAAAATATTTGCGCAAATCAAAAATCGCCCTTATCTTTGCAGCGAAGTTTTAAGGTTCATTTAGGTTAGTAGTTTTAGGTTGGTTGAGGAGATCGGCAGGTTGTGACGGAAGGTCCGTCACTAAGACTCGAGGGCGGTGCTCGTCCAAAGAGTCGAATGCCTCCGATTGACCCTCATTTTTGGAGGGGGTGGTTCCCCGCCAAAAAAAAAGGTTCCCCGTCGTGAGACTCGGACCTTTTTTTTGTTTATGCCTCACCGCAGTCTGCCTTTCCCGCCCTCTCTTTGGATGATTTATTCAGTCAACCGTCCGTTTTGCTTCTCCCGGTATGTTGTACGCGGAAGTTGCCTCCGGCAGGTTATTGTCCGGCTTCCTGTTGGGTGCGCAGTTTTGCCAGCTCTTCGTGCGATAGCGTCACCTCGACGGCCCCCAGGGCGTAACATCCGATATCGTAGGGGTTGTAATAGAAGGTGATTCCTTCGGACGTAACGAGGAAGTTCTCCGTCGGGGCGATGTATTCGGGGAAGAATCCGGCCTGGATGAGCTCTTCATCGGTGGAGGCTTTGTATAGGACGGCGATCTTGTCCCGGATTGCCTGCTCGAGCTGTTGCAATGTCTCTTCAGGGAAGAGGTCGGCCAGCGAGAGTTCAAATCCATCGTATAAGGAATAGGTATGGCATTCGGTTCCGTACATGCCGTGTGCACCTCCTGTGTAGCCGGCCCGCGTGACGGAGTAGCAGAGGAGGGAGTCGATGACGGAGGCTTCGGATTCGACCGAAATTTCGTATTCTGCACCTGCCGGAGCGATGGGTGCCGGGAGGTAGTTGGTTCGTATCTCGTTTAGAGCGTGTTCTGCAGCCTCCTCAAATGTTCCGGAAAACTCTTCGAGTTGGAAGAAATAGCCGATGTTGGCCTGCTGGATGGTTTTGAGCGCCGGAGACTTTTCCGTATTACGGATGGAGGCAAACCGGTATTCGATGTTGCAGGAGGCGTTGTTTTCGCTCAGAAGGGTATCAAGGGCCCGGATTTCGAAATCGGGGCGTACGGGATGTTTCGAGCAGGATCCGAGCAGGAGTATTGTTCCCAGGAGCAGCAGGTGTTGTTTTTTCATGTCGTAGATAATTGTGTCGGAGAGTAAAGATAGACAAAAAGGGAATGCAGCCAAGAAAACTGAAAAAAAATCGCAGAAAATCGCAGAAAATTTTGGAGATTCAAAAGAAGGCGTTATCTTTGCACCACAAAACTCAACAAGGTGGATTCATCTAAGGGTTAGGATACATGCCTCTCACGCATGACATAGGGGTTCGAATCCCCTATCCACTACGAAAAGCGACCTTCAAAGGTCGCTTTTTTTATGCGCTTGCTTTTTGGGTGGGGTTTTCTGCCGGTGTCGAATCCGAAAGTGTCTTTTGTGCCGGAGTTAAAGGGCGTTTGTGGCGGAGTGTCTTTGTCGGCAGGGCGGTTGGTTTGTAATCTGAGATTTGGGATGTCCGGTGCATGAGGCGATTCGAGGGATGGATGCAGAGGGGCCGAACTCACACGATTCCATAACCTCCCCGGAAGCAATGGACAATGGATTAAAGCCTTTATCGAGTTTCCGAGACCCTTTTTGCTACTTTTGTGAGCGGGTAATAAACAACGGTCAGCCCCGATTTTCCTGCAGGGCTGGCCGTTTTAATACCGAGATTTTTTTTTCGCCCCCCCCCTCCGGGAAGAGGGCAGGGAGTGATGTGCGGGCGGACAGTCGGAATCCGTTGCTATTTTGCAACGATCAGATCCACGCCGGCCTCTTCGAGGGCTGCGGCCATTTGCTCGGAGACTTCGGCATCGGTCACAATCACATCGACATCCTCCAGCGAACCGATCCGTCCGAAACCTCGTTGTCCGAATTTCGAGGAGTCTGCCAACACGATCGTTTTCGAAGCCGAGGCCATCATCCGACGGGTCAGTTGTGCCTCTTCGATCGTCGACGTGGTAATTCCGTGCTCAAGATCGATACCGTCGACCCCGAAAAACAATTTTGAGCAGATGCAGTCTTCCAGTCCTCGGGTCGTCTCGCTGCCCGAGACCGACAGGGATTTCTTATGGATCGTCCCTCCCAGCTGCACGACATTGATATTTTCGGCCTCGTTGAGCAGCACGCCGAGTCGCAGGAAGGGCGTCACGATGTTCAGATGGTGCCACGGGCGCATCCGGATCTCTTCGGCGAAGGCATAGATCGTTGACCCCGAGGCGATGATCACCGAATCGCTCTCCTCCAGCAGTTCCACGGCCCGACGTGCGATGGCCCGCTTGGCGTCGCGGTTGATGTTGTCCTTGACGTGCACGTCGAGGTCGGCAACATGGGGATTTGCCGGGCGGGCGCTTCCGTGCACCTTGTAGAGAAGTCCCTTGCTTTCGAGGATCTTCACGTCCTTGCGGATCGTGACCTTCGTCACGCCCAGCTCATTGGCGATATCCGTGATGCGTACGAATCCGTGTGCGTTCAGCGAATCGAGAATGTATTTGTGCCGTTCGGCGATGCTCAACATGGTTTCCTGGTCAAAAAAAGTGCAACAAAAGTGTCAAAGGCAAATATAAAGAAATTTCCGCTCTTTCCCAAGCAAAAGCACCCGGATAAATGGCTGTTGCTCAAACCCGCCGAATCGCCGGAAGACTTATTGGTGCTCTGCCTCCGTTTCGGGTGCGTATCCGTCGGCCCGGGCGCCCCACATCAACAGGAATACCCCCATGCCGACCAACGCCATGACGAGAATTCCCACATAGGCCCAGTTCCAGCCGTAGTGCTGGGCCACGAAGCCGAGCCCTACGCCCGAGACGAGCGTCGAGGCGTAACCGAACAGACCGGTCAGGCCGTTTGCCGTTGCAGCGGCCTTTTTCGTGGCCTGGTTGGCAGCGGCGATGCCGATGAGTGCCTGCGGTCCGTAGATGCAGAATCCGGCGGCGCAGAGCGTGGCAAAGAGAAGCCAGATTGGCGCGTCGGCGGGCAATTGCCAGAAGAGGAAGACGAAGAGGGCAGCCCCGGCCATGCAGAAGACGCAGGTGCGGTGCGCCCGTCCCTTCAACCAGTGATCTGTAGCCCATCCTGCGAAGAGCATGCCGAGGATTCCGGCGATTTCAAACATCGCCACAAGCCAGCCGGCATGCGCCATGCTGACCCCTTTCGATTGGCTCAGCAGCGACGGGCCCCAGTCCAGAACCGAAAAGCGGACGACATAGACGAAGAAATTCGCTACGCCGAGGGTCCAGATCAACGGGTTGCGGAAGACGTGCTTCATCAGGAAGGCCTTGTATTCGGCCCCCTTGCTTTCGCCGGAACCTTCGCTGGCTCCGGTCTCGGTTCCTTCGAGCTCGGGCAGACCGACCGACGTCGGGGTGTCGCGCAGGAAGATGACCAGTCCGATGGCGCCGGCAAAGGCGATGGCCGAGGGGATCCAGAAGCACCAGCGCCACGCCCCGGAGTGTGCGGCAAAACTCATGGCGGTGGCCATCCCTTCGGGATCGGAGGTGTCAACGCCCAGATTGGCCGCAATCCGCGCCACGCTGTCGGGATCCGCGGCGAGATTCTGGCCGAGGTGTCCCATGATGTAGCCGCAGAGGATCACCACAAGGCCGGCTCCGATCGAGTGCGAGGTGTTCCACACGGACATCTTCGTAGCCAGCTCCTTCGGCGGGATCCAATGGGTCAGCAGCCGGGCGCAGGGCGGGAATCCCGCCCCCTGCAGCAATCCGTTCACTACCCACATGATTCCCATGAAGAGGATCATCGTATTGGTGAAGCGATCGCCGGTCTGCTCTCCGGTGATCCAGGTCGAGATATCCTCGCCGAAACCGAAGGCGAAGTTGGCCAGGGCACAGAGTGCCAGACCGATGGCCATGTACCAGCGGGCATTCATGCGGTCGGCCAGAACGCCGTTTACGAAGCGGGAAAGCCCGTAAATGACACCGTTGAGTGTCAGGAAGATGCCGAGGCTGACCTTCGAAATGCCGAGGTCGGCCTCCAGGCCGGGCATGGCCAGCGAGAAGTTCTTGCGGACGAAGTAGAAGAGCGCATAACCGATCATCGTGGCGAGGATCGTGCGCATCTGCCAATGTTTGAAACGCTTGTTTTGTTCGGGTGTCATCGCGGGTAAAATGGCGGTTTCGATCAACAAAGATAGGTCGTTTGGCGGAGGATGCGGCTACAAAACGATGAAAATGAAGATCGCTCGGGCTGCCGTCAATGGATGCTCCATACGCAACCCGGGCCGAACAGCCGTTCAAGCCATTCGTCCATCCATCCGCAGCGGAAGGCGACGTCGATGACCGAATAGCGGCTCCGCATGTAGGGGAGTTTCCGGAATGCTTCGAGGAAACGGGCCCGGGAGACGCCGATTTGCTCCGGTTCGTAGGGTGCCCCGACAAGTTGCAGCCGTCGCTGCACCTCTCCGAAGGGGATGATCTGATGGCGGATGCGCTCCTGCAATTCGGGCCAGGCCTGCTTCAGTCGCGACAGCTCTTCGTGCAGCCCCTCCTTGCCGACGTATTTGTCCCGAGTCTCCTTCAGGGCCCGGGCCACGAGCTCGGTATTATCGCCGAAAAGGGCCCGGATATCGGATTCGGTCTCGCCCCAGGACCGCCACGCAGCGACGCAGCGTTCGATGTCGAGTTGTTCGACAGGGGCTTCCAGCAACATCTCGAAAAAGGCCGTGGAGGCGAGCGTCCCGATTCCAACCTTAAAACCATGGGATACCGATGCGCCGTTGTAGCGCAGGTGCTCCATGTCCCACAGGTGGCTGAACTGGTGTTCGGCACCTGAGGCGGGACGGCTCGACTGCACGGCCTGCATGGCAAAACCGCTCAGCAGCAGCCCTTCGGCCAGTTGCCCGGTCTTTTCGACCTCACCGGCATGAACGCCGGCCGGATCGGAAAGGGCCTCCTGCAGATCGTCCTGAACCAGCGCGAAGGCAAACGGATCGATCGGATCGGACCCGACGGCATCGGCCAGCATCCAGTCGGCTCCGGCGGGGATCTTGGCGATCAGATCGGCGTATCCCGAGGCGGAGAGTTCGGCGGGGGCTGCGGCGGCGATCGAGGGGTCGAACAACATGCCGAGCGGTGCCGGGCAGTCGAACGTCTGTTTGTTCCCCTCTTTTGTGATCGAGGCGCCGTAGGCCGTGTATCCGTCCATTGAGGCGGCGGTTCCGACGGTCATGTAGCGGCGGCCGTTGTGATGGGAGGAGAGCTTGGTCAGGTCGTTGATGACACCCGACCCGACGGCTACCGGGATGGCGTCGGTCCGGGCGAGTACTTCGTCGAGCTCCTCGATGAAACGCCATTCGGCATAGAGCGACGGGTCGTCGAAGATATGGGGTTGGTCCTGCTGGATGCCGGCCTCGTTGAGGTGTTGGTGGACCTCTTTGCCGGCTACGCGCCATGTATTGCTGTCTGCCACGACAACGGCCCGTTTTTCGGGGAAGAGTTGCGTGAAGAGTTCCGCCACGCGGGGAAGCGTCCCGACTCCGAATACCACGGCCCGCGTATCGGTCGTGCGCATCAAAGCGTTTTCAATCTTATTCATGCAAGTTGACTTTGGTTTCCTAATATATAAGGGGAGCAGGACGCAGGGTTCTGATTCCCGAAGTTTCGTATGTGTGCGGCGTCTTGTGGCGGGCGCTTCGAGCTGGACAAAAATAAATACAAATTTTCTTTTCTGCAAATAAAAGAAATCGAAAAGCGTATAATTGGAAATAAAAGAAAAATAATATCGGAGTGAAAGAATAAATGATTTGGCGCTTTTTTTAGAGTTAATTCGTTGTTTTATATTTTGTTAATGAGGTGCTGTTTCTTCGCTTGAATTTTTGAAATGGAAATTTAATAAAACAAAAGTTGTCAAAAAGAAAATTAAAGCATAAATTTGAAAGCTGTAAATGGTGCATATTCCCCGAAATGGGAATCCCGTGATAGAAAACTTCAAAAAATACCGTCATGAATAAACAACTGCTTTCCTTTTTTATCGGAACATTCGCATGGTTCGGAGTCTCCTGCTCGGATGCTCCTGCGCCGGCCGGTGCGCCTCACGACATCGATATCCAGAGTCGCGCCGACCTTCACGCCTGGTTTCGTTATTCGCCGACCCGCCCGATTGTCGTCAGCGGGCATCGCGGCGGCATGATTTCGGGATATCCCGAAAACTGTATCGAATCCTTCGAGAAGACCTTGACGATGATGCCGTCGTTCTTCGAGATCGACCCGCGCCTGACCCGCGACAGCGTGATCGTTTTGATGCACGACGCCACGATCGACCGAACGACCAACGGTACCGGCCGTGTGTCGGACTATACCCTGGCCGAACTGCAGCAGTTTCGCCTCAAGGATCGCGACGGCAACCTGACGGAGTTCCGGATCCCGACGCTCGAAGAGGCGATTCGCTGGAGTCAGGGCAAGACGATTCTCAACCTGGATATCAAGGATGTCCCGCTGGAGTTCATGTCGCAGTTTGTCAATCGGTTGGCTCCGGCCAATGTCATGTATACGGTTCACAATGCCCAGCAGGCGCGGCAGTTGCTCGATCGGGATCCCGATGCCATGTTCTCGGCCTGGTGTAAGAATCTCGCCGAGTATCGCGCCTATCGGGAGGCGGGGATCCCGGCCTCGCAGATGATGGCTTATGTGGGTACCATGATGCTTGAAGAGCAGCAGCCGCTCTATGATTCGCTTCATCGCCAGGGGATTATGTGCATGATCTCCGTGGCTCCGACCCACGATCGCCGAGCCGGGGAGGCTCAGAAACGTAGCGGCTACGAATTGGAGCTCCGGTCCGGTTGTGACGTCATCGAGACCGATTATCCGTATCTGTTCCAGGGGCTGGATCTGGAGCGTCGCTAACTTTTGCTGGTCGTCTGAACGATGGAACTTTCTTGTCGTTACCGCTCGATTTGGGGGCGGGAAGAGCTGTTGCGGCGCCTGTCGCAGATCCGTCATGTCGCCCTCGACATGGACGGCACGATCTATATGGGCTCGGAGTTGTTTCCCTGGACGCAGCCCTTTCTGGCTGGGCTTCGGGAGACGGGAATCGGCTACTCCTTTCTGACGAACAACCCTTCGAAATCGATTGCCGACTACCTGTCGAAACTCGATGGTTTGGGGATCCATGCCGTTCGGGAGGAGATGTATACCACAACGTTGGCGACGATCGACTACCTGCGCCTTCATTATCCGGAGGCCCGACGGCTGTTTCTGCTCGGAACACCCTCGATGATCTCGGAGTTCGAGGCGGCAGGGTATGTCTCGACGGAGGATTCGGCCGACGATCGCCCGGATGCGGTCGTGGTGGCTTTCGATATGACGCTGGAATACAGCCGGCTGTGCCGGGCTGCCTGGTGGGTTAAGCAGGGGCTTCCCTATCTGGCGACGAATCCCGATCGGGTTTGCCCGACGAATCAACCGACGGTGCTGGTTGACTGCGGCTCAATCTGCTCTGCAATCGAACATGCTACGGGGCGCAGGCCCGATATCACCCTGGGTAAACCCGATCCGAACATGCTTTCGGGAATTCTTCGGCGTTACGGTCTCCGTCCCGAAGAGATTGCCATGGTTGGCGACCGCATCTATACCGATATTGAAATGGCGCATAACGCCGGGGCGTTGGGTGTGCTGGTGTTGTCGGGTGAAACGACGCTCGAGATTGCCGACCAAGCCCCCCGTCAACCCGAACTGATCGTGGACCATATCGGAACGTTGGGTGAATTGATCCGCGAAGCTCATCTGCTTGGAGGTAAACTCTGAGCCGGGTGCTGTTGCGCATACACGGCGGATATCCTGAAGCGCCCTTCCGTAGTCAAACGGAGGGGCGCTTCTTTTGCAATTCCGGGATTACAGCAGAAGATTGCGCACGGAGCGACGTACGACGAGCGACGGCGACAGATGTACCCGCGAAGCAGTTGTTTCCGGCTCCCGGATGGCCTGGATCAACAATTTGACCGCCAGAGAGCCGATCTCCTCGGTGGGCTGCCCGATGCAGGTAATAGCGGGATCGAGGTAGTTGAAAAGCAGGTTGTCGTCAAAGGAGATCACCGAGATGTCATCCGGAATCCGCAATCCCGATTCGTGAACAGCCTTAACCACCCCCAGCAGAATGAGGTTGCTCAAGGCGAAGATCGCCGTAGGGCACTCTTCTTTGCGGGAGAGCCGCAGCTTGGTCTCCAGATAGCCATTCTGAATCGAAAAATCTTCTCCCGTAACAACGATCTGGTCGCCGAGCCCGTGTGTGTTCATCGTATCGGCAAAGCCCCGCACACGATCCCGGACCGGCGTCGAGTGGGGGGTGCCCTGAATGCAGACGATCCGTCGGTGTCCGTTTGCCAGCAGATACTCGGTGGCCATCACTGCTCCCCGATAGTTGTCCGTTGTCACATACGACAACGACTGGGCGTCGGGCAAATAGCGATCGACCAGTACCAGCGGCATCCCGTTGTGCTGGATTCCGGTAAAGAGTTCGGCGTTGCTGCAGCAGGGGACGGCGACGATTCCGTCGACGCTCCGGGCCAGCAGGGCCGACAATCCGTCCTGTTCGTTGCGTTCATCCTCCTGCGTGTCGACCACCACGACCTTGTAATCGTAACTCCTTGCCTCGCGGATTATAACTCCGGCGACATGTGCAAAGAACGAGTTTTCGATATCCGGGATCAACAGTCCGATCGTGTCGGTCCGATTGGTTCGAAGTCCTTTTGCCAGCAGACTGGGGGTATAATTGCAGCGCCTTACCTCCTCCATTACGCGATCTGCCGTCCGTTGACTGATCCGGTATTTGGCGGCATTGCCGCTCAAAACGCGCGAAACTGTGGAGATAGAACATCCTGAGCGCTCGGCTACGCTGACGAGACTTTCCTTTTTCATTGTTTTTATTGTCGAATGTTCGTTACAAATATATGAAAATATCAAAAAAAGAAAATAAAAACGGTCATTTTATTTTGGATGTTTCCAAAAAACAATTACATTTGCGCAAACGACAAGCGCAAACAAGTATTAAAAGATAAAATTGGGAAGTTAAAACCTCGAATTTACGCGCGAAAACAATATATGGAGTTTCTTTCTGAAGTACGGAAACGTGAGGACGTTTCTTTGTCGACAACATCACCCTGCGCAAGTAAGACGCAACCCGGAATCCGCATGGGAAGGGTACCCTGTTTCGGCAGGGTACCCTTCGCGGCGGGAATACCCGAGATGTCGGATCCCGGAGTGCGCCGTTTGAATGATTCATCTAAAAAATAGCTTATGTATAGACGAAAAACCTGGCTGTCGACCTGCTCGTTGATCGCCGCGACCTTGTTGTCGAGCGTTGCGAGCAAGGGCGACGAAACCGGGGGGTCTCCCGTTCCCCCCCCCGTACAACCCGACATCGAATCGCTCGTACTTTCGGTCGAGCAGCTCCGCCTCGCCCAGGGGAGCAAGGCCACACTCACGGTAAGTGCGGTCCGTTACGAAGACGGCACGACCGGTACGATTGATGCGGACGACGTCTCGTGGGAATCCGAGGATACGGACATCGCCTCTGTCGATGCGAAAGGCGAAGTGACGGGCATTGCAGCGGGCGAGACCCGCATCACGGCCCGTGTGGAGGAGATCACGGCTTCGGTTCCGGTCATTGTCAAGGCCGGAGAGAGCACCACGGGGCTCGATGCGCCGTTCACCGCCTCGAACATCTACTCCATGGGGCAGTATCTGACGAGTAACACGGTGATCCAGGGCTTCGATATCACGAAGGACGGAACGATCTACTACATGCAGATTGCGGGCAACTACGCCCACCGGCTGTCGGTGATCAAGGCCCAGCCGAATCCGACCGGCTTCGAGAATGTCTACGGTGACGTGATGTCGCTTGACTACTTCGGACACGGCACGAACTACGCCATCGAGGAGGCCGACGACGGGCTCTACATCTGGGCAGGATGCTACGCCTCGAAGAACACGAGCGGCCAGTACTGGAACAGCCAGACCATTGCCCGCGTGAAATTCGAGGCCGGGAAGCGTGTTACGCCCGCGGAGTGTACCACTCAGTTCTACATGGGACCGTTCAAGGAGCTGCATCCGGCGATCGACGTGGAGAATGACGTATTGGCCATCAACTATCCCACGTCGCATCCTACGGAGCCGCGCCGTTTCCGGATGTATCGACTGAGCGAGGCCATGGCTCTGCCGTTGTCGACGGTCACGCTGCAGTCGTTGACCTACGGAGGCGGAGCTGCGGATGATCCGCAAGTGACCGAAACGCCGAAAATCTATGCCCGGGATCTCCGGAAACTGACACCGCTGGGTGAATTCGGCATTCCGAATCAATCGTTGGCAGAGACTCCGGACGATGTCTCTTATTATGCCTGGCAGGGATTCGAGGTCAACGACGGGCTGATCTATTACTTCGAGGGAGAGGGGAAGAATGACGGCACGCCATCGGCTGCCTATGTCACGATCTACGACTTTGCCGGCAATATCGTCGAGCGTCGTACTCCGGTGACGGCAGCCTCGGATCTGGACGCTCTGGCCAACCTGGGCATTACGGCTTCGGGATACATGGAAGCCGAAGGCATCAAGGTCCGTAACGGCAAACTCTACCTGGGCTTTGCGTCTCGGGACTCGAAGACCGACGGCTCGAAACGCCGGGCCAATATCTTCCAATACTCCAAGGTGGAATAATTCCGCAAGATCCGCAACCTCAGAACGAAAAAGGCGGAGTGCTGCTATTCATGCAGTACTCCGCCTTTTCTATTGCCCGACAGGAAGCGCCTTCCGGCTCCGATGAAGGGCTGTCTGAAAGGCCGGGTTTGCAGCCGCTCTCTATCTTCCAATGAAGGGCGCATGGAGGTCTGCACTCGATTCTCGGATGCCTCTCCGGAGACGCTTTTTGAGACGGCCCCTTGTTGGGGGCGTTTCTCGGTCTGATTTTATGGACTGCAGACGCGTTTCGTTTTCTCTTTCCAGTTCGACGTAAATTACCCCGTGCAGACGGGAAAAAGCATAGATGTTTTTCATAAATGCGGATACGGTGCAGATACGTATATTTAAAAAGCGTCAAATGATGATTCATGGTAAAATCATGTATGTATTGGCTCAAGGTGAAAACAGTGTGGGGGAGTCTCAGATCAATTTTCGGGTCTACATTTCGCGGGAACTGCGTTTGCGCGTGCCGTCGGGCATCTGGATCGACCGCAAACGTTGGGGCAAGAAGAACGACATCAACATTCCGAATATACCGGGCGAGGAGCGGAACGCTCTGCTGTCCAAGCGGGCGAAACTGAAAGAGTTGGTCGACGTGATCGAGCATACGATTGAGGCAATCGATGATAAATCGACCGTTACGCGGGAGTGGCTTGAAAAGTTGATTCGTCGGACGTTGCGCCCGAAGGCAACCAATCCCGTTGAGGAGAAGAAACGCGACTTTTTCTCGTTGACGGAGGAGTACCTTGCGGCTCACAAACTGTCCGAGTCCCGGGTCAAACATTTCAAGGTGCTGGTGCGGACGCTGAAGC
>CALUJN010000024.1 GCA_944320985.1 uncultured Alistipes sp.
TGGGAATCATCCCGACTCTCGAGTGCACGTCGTTCTCGGTTCGCACCGAAGACGGCAAACTTCTCGAAGGTTTCGAGGCTCTTCTGACCGAGATTGAGAAGATGCGTCGTTACGGGTTTACCCAGAGCGAGTTCGATCGGGTGAAGCAGGATCTCATGCGCGGATGCGAGCGTGCCTATACGACGCGTACGGATCGTCGCAACAGCAGCTTTGTTCAGGCATATCTGTCGAACTATCAGTATAATACGCCGATGCCCGACGCGGAAACGCGCTGGAAAATCGACAGTACGATGGTGAGCATGGTCACTGTCGATATGGTCAATCAGCTTGCTGCCAAGATCATCACGCCGAACAACCGGGTGCTGAGCGTTACGGCTCCCGAGAAGGAGGGTCTTCGCACGCCGACGGCCGAAGAGTTCATTGCCGTGATGGATAAGGTGGCCAAGGCGGATGTCGAACCCTATGAAGATAAGACGATCCGTGAGCCGCTGATCCCCGAGACGACCGAACTGAAGGGCTCCGCGGTGAAGAAGACGTCGCAGAATGAACGTTACGGCTATACGGAGTGGACGCTCCGCAACGGCGCACGCATTCTGGTGAAGCCTACCACGTTCAAGGCCGACGAGATCCGTATGACCTCCTATTCGGCCGGTGGTCTCTCGATCCTCTCCGATGAGGAGTACTATACCGGTAAACTCCTTGAGTCGGTTATCTCCTTCTCGGGTCTGGGCAACTTCTCGGCCATGGATCTGTCGAAGGCGCTGACGGGAAAGGTTGCCTCATCGGCCCTCTCGATCAATGAATATTCGGTGGGTGTCGGTGGCGGCTGCTCGCCCCAGGATCTCGAGACGATGCTGCAACTGGTCTATCTGAACTTCATGCAGCCGCGGTTCAACGAGGATGATTTCAACCGGATGATGACGCTGCTGCGTGCACAGTTGGAGAATGCGAAGGCCAATCCCGATTATGAGATGCAGGAACGCTTCCTCAAGCTGGTCTACAGCGACCATTTCCGCCGCCAGATGATCACTCCGGAGATGCTGGAAGATGTGAAATTCGCCAGCTTTCCCGAGCTCCATCACAAACTCTTCCCCGGCGCCAAGGGCTTTACCTTCATCTTTGTCGGAAATATCGATCTCGATGTGCTCAAACCGCTGGTTGAGAAGTATATCGGTTCGATCCCCGCACAAAAGAAGGCACTGGATTATGTGGATGACAAGGTCCGTCCCATCAAGGGTCAGCACCTCGAGGATTTCCGCAATGTGATGCAGCAGCCGAAGGTTTCGGTCAGCAACTACTTCTCGGGAGAGATGGATTACACGCTCCGCAACCGGCTCGTGATGACGCTCCTGACGCAGGCACTCGATTCCCGCTATCTGGAGTCGATCCGCGAGGAGAAGGGTGGCAGCTACGGCGTAAGTGTTTCGGGGTCGCTGTCGTGCATCCCGTTCAAGAGCTATAGCCTGCAGATCAGCTTCGATACCAACGAGGAGATGGCTGATGAGCTGCGCGAGGTCGTGAACAAGGAGTTGCAGGAGATGGCCGAAAAGGGCCCCCGGAAGGAGGATATCGAGAAGACGCGCGAGTACCTGCTGAAAAACTGGAATACGAGCCTGGAGCAGAATGGCAGCTGGTTGAGCTACATCCAGAACTATGTCCGCTACGGAACGGATTTCCTGGCCGATTACGAGCGTACGTTGCAGTCGATTACGGGCGAAGAGGTCCGTGCCATGATGCAGCGCATTCTCGAGGACGGTAACCGGGTCGAAGTGGTCATGCGTCCCGAGCCCATGCCGGAAAAGGCTTCGGAGCAGGATTCGAAGGCTGCCCCGGCTGCGGAACAAGCTTCGGAGACGGTGCAGAAGTAACATTGCGCATCCCTGCGCAGGATAAATGTAAAGCCGGGACCCGGATTTTCGCGGGTCCCGGCTTTTGTTTTCGACCGGGGGTGCGCTCTTTTGAAATTTTTCGTATTTTTGGCTCCGATAAATGGTTGTGATCATGTCGAATGAAACGGAAATCCGGAAGCGTAAAATTTATCGCGTAACCTTTGTCGGGTTCGTGGTCAATCTTGTCTTGTCGTTGCTCAAACTTGCGGCCGGTCTGGTTGGCCGCAGTGGTGCCATGGTTGCTGACGCCGTACACTCGTTTTCCGATCTGGCTACCGACGTGGTTGTGATCGCCTTTGCGCGGATCTCCGCCAAACCCCGCGATCCGGGGCATGACTACGGCCACGGCAAATACGAAACCCTGGCGACGATCATTATCAGCATTGCCCTCGGTGTGGTCGGGGCCGGGATTCTCTTCAACAGCATCGAGGGAATTCGTACCGTGGTCGAAGGGGGTACGCTTCCGCGGCCCGGGGCCATTGCCCTTGTTGCGGCGGTTGTCTCGATCGTTGTCAAGGAGATTCTCTATCGTTATACGGTGCGGGTCGGACATCAGGTTCAGAGCCCGAGTGTCATCGCCAATGCGTGGCACCATCGCAGCGATGCCTTGTCGTCGCTGGGCACCCTGGCCGGTATCGGTTGTGCCTATTTCCTGGGGGACAAATGGCGGATTGCCGATCCCGTGGCCGCATTGGTCGTGGCGATCTTCATTTTCAAGATCGCGTTCGATCTCATCCGTACGGGGCTTGGCGAACTGCTCGAACAGTCGCTCCCGGCCGATGTCGAGGAGGAGATTCTGCACATCGTAACGGCGAATCCCGAGATTCGTGAGCCCCATAACCTGCGGACCCGTCGTATCGGGGCTTCGATCGCTATCGAGGTGCATGTCCGTATGGACGGGCAGATGACGGTCGAACACTCTCACGATCTGACCGTGGAGATCGAACGCCGTTTGCGGGAACGCTTCGGGGAGGGGACCATGATCGCTATCCACGTCGAACCCGTTAAGGAAAAGGAAGACAAATAGGGGAGACGCCCCTCCCCGGCACGATAATTGCTTGCCTGATATCGGGAATACCGAATTGTTCGCAAGAGTGGAAAAATTTGTTTTTTTCGGGAAAAATGTCTATCTTGCCGGCGTGGAGTCCTTCGAAAAGTGTTCTTACGCAGGACTCGGTTATTGGAACGTATTGAACTTAACGCTTTAAAAAGATTGCCTATCGGAAAAGCCTCTACTCTTTGTAACTAATTGGGAAACAAGAGTATGAACGTGCAAGTATTAAGTGACCGGGTATTGCTTAATGACTACCTTTCCGGGAATCGGAGCGCTATGTCCCAGCTCATCGAGCGTCACAGCCGCCGCGTACGTGACTATATCAACATGATGGTCAAGGATCGTGATGTGGCTGAGGATATTTTTCAGGAGACATTCATCAAGGCCGTCCGCGTCATCGACGAGGGCCGTTATACGGATAACGGCAAGTTCTTGTCGTGGATTCTGCGCATCGCCCATAATCAGGTGATCGATCATTTCCGTGCTCAGCGCCAGGACAAGGCCGTCAGCGAATCCGAGGCGGGGTATGATGTGCTCGGAACCCTGCGCCTGGCCGAACGGACGGTTGAGGATGCCCTGGTCAGCGAGCAGATCGAACAGGATGTCCGGGCCCTGGTCGAACTCTTGCCTGCGGAACAGCGCGAAGTGGTGATGATGCGTTATTTTTCGGGTCTGAGCTTCAAGGATATTGCCGAGCAGACCAACGTCAGTATCAATACGGCCCTGGGACGCATGCGATATGCGCTGATCAATCTCAGGCGGATGATCAAGGAAAAAAATCTCATTCTCTGCTGACGCTGCACAATATTCCTTCAAAAGGGTGCGTTATATATTCGAATGCAATCTAAGACAACGCCTATGGAGGATATTGACAAGAATGAGGTCTCTGACAATGGCATCTCTGAAGACGAAGATTTGTTGATGCGGGAGGTGATACAGGGGGATGCGGATTTATATTATCTACACCATTACCTCTCCGAAATCTTCCGAAGCGGGGATAATTTTTAAGGGTTAATTTTTGATGGGGAAGGACGCCGTGAGGCGTCCTTCATTTTTTACGGCATCCGCTTCTTTCATGCCGGAAAATTCCTGGTCGGTTGCGAGTTGCCGTTTTTGTTACGGAAGCGCCTTTTTTGCCTATTGTATTTTATATGATACGGAGCTTTTTCCCTTTTATCTCCATTTTTGTACGATTTTTCGGCTGACGAAGAGGGTGTGATGGCGTTTATTGCCCGAATCGTGGGGCGAGAAACGGATACAAACTCTGAAACTGATGAACAAAAAAATCATTCTGTCGCTTTTGCTGGCCGGCTGCTGCTGGTTTGGAGCAATGGCACAACAGGTCGCCGTGAAGACGAATCTCCTCTATTGGGCGGCGACGACGCCGAACCTTGGCGCCGAGGTGGCTGTCAGTAAACATTCGACCATCGGTATGACGGCCAACTACAATCCCTGGACCATCGGTTCGGACAATCGGATCCAGCATTGGTTCCTGCGTCCCGAATACCGCTATTGGGTCACGGAAAAGTATACCCGTCTCTATTTCGGATTCCATGCCATCGGCGGGAAATTCGAGGTCGGCGGTTTCAAACTTCCCGTTCTCGGAAACCGTTTTCTGACGGGACTCCCCTCGAACTATTACAAGGGTTCGTTTGTTGGTGCAGGGTTCAGCATCGGCTATCAGTTCTATGTCAGTCCGCATTGGAATCTGGAACTTTCGGCCGGCGCCGGTCTGGCTCGCATCGACTATCATACGGAGCCGATCAACGGACCGCGCCCCGCTTCGTACAACGACCGTCGGCGCGTTCTTCCCATTCCGACCGAGGTGGGCGTATCGTTCGTCTATCTGTTCAATTCCAAGAAATAATCGAATCGTCCCATGAAAAGATATTGTTTGCTGCTTGTGTTTCTGCTGGCCGGATTTTCGCTCCGGGCTCAGATTGTCGGCGATGTGGCCGTGACGCGCAAGGTGCTTGCCGAACGCGACGGTCAGTTGCACATGGTGTTGGAGATCTCCGTATCGCGCAATGCCGTGACCCGTTCCCAGAGTTGGACGATTCTCCCCGAGCTGAGTACGCCTGACCGGCGTTCGGTGAAGCTCTTTCCGCATGTGTTGATCAACGGTCGCTACCAGCAGCACATGATGGAGCGTCGCCGCAAACTTTCGGGTGCCTATTGGGCCGAGCGTCAGCCCTATCTGACGATCAACGTCGACGGTCGGACCGATCAGACCTTCCGCTACGAAATGAAGGTTCCCTACGAGAGTTGGATGGCCGATGCCACGCTCGTGTTGCGTCAGATACAGACCTCGCCGGGCGGCAAGCGGCGCCTCTTTACGGTCGATGTCAACGGGGCGGTGGAGACCTCGCGTCGATAAATTCCTCCTTGAACGATGAGACAGCGTGAATGGGCGGAATATGCGGTGACGGTCCTTCTGACCGGGATTTTGATGACCGGTTGCGGGAACCTGCGGAAACTTGCCAAGAGTGATCCCGAGGTCGGGGTTCACCTTCCGGCCCGGAGCAAGCGGGAACTGGCCGCACGGGCTGCAGATACCGTGCAGGCTCAGAAGATCATCACCTTCCGCAAGCAGGACGGTACGGAACTCTTCCTGGCACCTGTGGCCGTGGACTCTGCTTCGGGCGAGAAGATGATGTCGGTGGCCATCGACGAGGTGGTCATCTCGGCATCGGGCCGTCGCAACATCGTGGAGCGCAACGGCAAGATCAATGTCGACTTCATCGTTTCGGTCCCCGAGGTGTTTCAGGATCGCGACTGGCAGCTGGTGGTCGATCCCCGGCTGCTCAAGGGGCAGGATACGCTGACCTTCGATCCGCTGGTCTACAGCGGCGAGCGTTTCCGCGAGATGCAACAGCGCGAATATGGTCGTTATGACAACTATCTGGGTCGAATTGTCGACAGTGCCGACTATTTCGACCGTTTCGGCAACAAACGGGCCTACCGTCGCTATCTCGAAGAGCGGGATGCCGATCGGACGGCGTTTGCCGGGGCCGTGAGCCGGTTGGAGCGGTTGACTCCCGAAGAGGCGGCGTGTGACGGACAGGTCGGGTGGACGACGTCACGGGAACGGCAGCGTCAGTACGAGTTGCTCCGACGTTATGTCCATGCCACGGACCGGAAGGTGCGGGCCAATACGACCTATGTGCCCGATGCGGGCGACAAGTTTGACCATCTGAACGACTATTTCGCTCCGCGCTACCGTTACGACGGGGTGGAGGTGCTCCCCGGCGGTGAGATCTATACGCGGGTCGACGGCGCCTATCCCGTCGAGGGCGGCCGGGATCGCGAAGCCTACATCCGTTCGTTGAGTGAGGAGCCCCGCCGGGTTTACGGCCAGGTGGAGCGTGCCGACGAGCGGAAGCTCCGGGTGCTGGCCGAGGAGCGCATGACCTACACGGGACGCGAGCGGAGAATGATTGAAGGATTGCTTCGGGAGACGAGCGACAGCGCTCTGCTCGAAAACTACCGCATACGCAGGGAGTATGCCGAGGATCGTCTGGCTTCGCTGTCGGAGCTCGATACGACGGCGCTGCGCAACAGCCTGCTGCACGCCGGCATGGTTGCCCGCAATCAGCGTCTCGAGGCCGGAAAACCGGCGGCGTTCGAACGGCTGGTTCACCATCCCTATCTGGCCGATGCCCGTCTCGATACGGTGATCTGCCGTCCCGACGGCCGGATCGACTACTACTATACCCAGCAGGTGCAGGCCGACGAGAATACGTCGAAACTGCGCCTTTACCTCACCGGTGCGGTCGAGGATCGCAGCGGGCGCAGTTACCGCCTTACACGCTCCGATACGCTGACCTACAACGTGGCGTCGATGACGACGTTCCTCGACGAACGCACGCGGTACATGCAGCGCATCGTACTGCGTGATGCCGAGGCCAATGCGCGGTTCTTCTTCACGTTCCCCGTCGGGAAGAGCTCGCTGGTCGACACGCTGACCGAAAACCGCCGGCAGATTACCGCCGTGCGGTCGTTGACCCGCGATCTGATGACCGATCCGGTCTACATCATCGACAGCATTACGCTCCGGGCTACGGCTTCGCCCGAAGGGACGTGGACGCTCAACGATCGCTTGGCTCGGGATCGTGCCGAGGCGTTGCGGCAGGTGCTGGTTTCGGAGTTCCGCGTACTGTATGATTCGCTCAACATAGCCGGCAGCTATACGCTCGATGAAGAGGGACGTCAGGTGGTTGCGGACGAGGAGGATCGCTTGCCCGATCTTCCGAATCTGCTGCGTTCGACGTGGCTGGCCGAGGATTGGGACGAGTTGTCGCGTTTGGTGGCTGCCGACACGCTTCTGACGCACAAGGAGGAGATTCTGGAGATGATCCGCTGGGAGGGCAATCCCGATACGCGCGAGTGGCGTATCCGGTTGAAATACCCCAAAGAGTATGCCCGGATGCGGAGCGTGATCTATCCGCAGATGCGGGCCGTGGACTTCCGCTTCAACCTCCACCGCCGGGGTATGAAACAGGATACGGTCTATACCACGGAGGTCGATTCGAACTACATGCACGCCGTGGATCTGCTCCGCAAGCGCCGCTACGAGGAGGCGTTGACCATTCTCCGCCCCTATGAGGACCGCAATACGGCGCTGGCCTACATGTCGCTCGGTTACGATGCGGCGGCCTATCGGATCCTTCGGGGACGTCCCGAGGCCTCCTCGACGGCCGATATCCAGTACATGCTGGCCATCCTGGCGGCACGTCTGGGTGATGAGGAGCAGGCCGTGCAATATTTCCTGAGGGCGGTCGAGCTGCGTGAGAACCTGAAGTTCCGGGGCAACCTCGATCCCGAGATCTCCCGTCTGATCCGTCGCTACGGGCTTTTCCGCGAGGATTTCCAGTGATCGGGCATTGCCGTGTGCGGGCGTCGGAAGAGGCGTCTGGACATGCGCGGCCGGTAAGATGATTCACCCCTGTCGCACGGGTTGCGGCAGGGGTGAATGCGTAAGGACACCGCAGTCGGAGCTCAGCATCTGCCTTCGAGACAATGGTGGGCGGTTCGGAGCTGCAGGGCCAGGGTACAGGTCGTCACTCCGGCGAAGAGCAGCGTGATGCCTGCCCAGATGATGACGGCCGCGGTGCCGACTCCTGCCGGCTGGAAGAGAATCCACAGCGAACAGAGCAGCAGCAGAATGCCGGTCAGAATGGTCCAGCCTGAGCCCGCGATCTCCAGCGTGCGCATGTCGCTGCCCAGTCCGATGGCTCCGAAGGCGCGCATCAGCAGCCAGAAGCCCAGGAAGAGCGGCAGCATCGAGGCGGCGAGCCCGATGTTGAAGATCAGTACGATACCCAGAATGATTTCGATGATGCCTCCGGCCAGCATCCAGCCGCGTCCCGTGATGAAGTGGCGGTTGGAGGCCGAGAGCACCACCTCCAGGACTCCGGCCAGGAGAATTACCCAACCCAGGAGCATGGAGAGACCCAGATAGCTTCGGGCCGGGAAGAGAAAGGTCAGCACTCCGACCAGCAGCAGGACGATGCCGACCACAAGCAGCAGCCACCAGTAACGGATGGCCTGTTTCGAACTCTCGATCAATGCGTTCAGATTTTTCATGGCATACGGAATTTTGCCTTTCGAAAGCAATTCGCGTGCCGGAATCCGATTGCCGGAGGGTTTGGCCCTCTTTCTCGCGGTCTTTTCCCGCGGTCTTTTCCCGCGGTCTTTTCCCGTCGTCTTTTCCCGTCGTCGTTTCCCGCGGTCTTTGCGGCCTTCGCTGCCTCCCCTGTCTCGCTGCTTCCCCGGTCTCGCTGTTTCCCCGGTTCTGCAGCTTCCCCGGTTCTGCGGTCCCCTCTCCGGTTCTGCGGCCTCTGCTACTTCCCCCCCCCTCGGTCATTGGCGACCGCAGAGGGCGATCATATCGCGGAGTGTGGTGTTGAAATCCTCGGCGGCCAACAGCTCTTCAAGGCTGAGGTGCATGCGGTAACGCCACTGATAGCGCGGAATGGCCGGGATGTTGATGCGCTCCTTGTGCGGATCGGGCGCCCGCAGCGTTTTGTCCATCGCGAGCCAGTCCTGCAGGGGCAGGATCG
>CALUJN010000025.1 GCA_944320985.1 uncultured Alistipes sp.
ACCAACAACCTAACACTCTTCGGAATATGAAACCCTATTCAGCCCCGGAGATCAAGAACCTCGTACTCATCGGCGCCCCCGGCACCGGTAACAACACCCTTGCCCAAGCGATGCCTCACGAGGGGAAAGTCATCGATCGCAGGGGTAGTATCGAGACCAACAACACGCTCTCGGACAACACGGATATCGAGCACGAATACAAACGCTCGATCTATTCCACGATCCTCTTCACCGAATTCATGGACCGAAAACTCAATATCATCGACTGTCCGGGTTCCGACGACTTCTGCGGAAATCTCTTCTCGGCATTCAAGGTCGGTGACGTAGGCGTCTTCCTCTTCAATGCACAGAACGGATGGGAGGTCGGAAGCGAAATCCAGGCCCGCTATGCCCGCCTGCTCAAGAAACCCGTCATCGGAGTCATCAACCAGCTCGATGCCGACAAGGCCTCGTTCGAAGCCACGTTCGACTCCATCAAGGCCGCCTCGCGCGTCAAACCCGTCATCGTACAGTATCCCGTCAATCAGGGGCCCTCGTTCAATGCATTCATCGACGTGCTGCTGATGAAGATGTACCGCTTCAAGGACAACGACGGGCACCGCGAAGAGCTCGAAATCCCCGCCGAAGAGATGGATAAGGCTCTGGAGCTGAACAAAGAGCTCGTGGAGATGGCCGCCGAGCACGACGAGGCGCTCATGGAGCTCTATTTCGACAAGGGAACCCTCACGCAGGACGACATCCGCGCCGGACTGAAGATCGGCGTCTCGAAACGCGAGGTGATGCCCATCTTCTGCGCCAGCGGAAAACGGGACATCGGTACGAAACGTCTGATGGAGTTCATCATCAATGTGGCCCCCGGCCCGCTGAAGGCCCCCGCATTCCTCTCCACCGAAGGGGAAGAGATCTCGGCCGACGAGGCGGCTCCCGCCGTGGCATTCGTCTTCAAGAGCCAGATCGAACAGCATATCGGTGAGATCTCCTACTTCCGCGTCATCCGCGGCAAGATCACCGAAGGCACGGAACTCGTCCACACCCGGACCGGCAACAAGGAAAAACTGTCGCAGATCTTCGCCGTGGCCGGAAAGAACCGCATCAAGGTGACGGAACTCTCCGCAGGCGACATCGGATGCACCGTCAAACTCAAGGGTACGCGCACGAACGACACCCTCTCGGCTGCCGCTTCGCCCGTGACGATCGAGCCCATCGTCTTCCCCGAACCCCGCTACCGCGCCGCCATCAAGTGCAAGGAGCAGAGCGACGAGGAGAAACTCGGCAAACTGCTCAACGACGCCAAATACGAAGATCCGACCATCCTGGTCGAATACACCAAGGAGCTCAAGCAGACCATCATCCAGGGACAGGGCGAGCACCATCTGAACATTCTCCGGTCGCGTATCGAGAAGGAGAACAAACTCGCATACGAGTACATCGCGCCGAAGATCCCCTATCGCGAAACCATCACCAAGGTGGCTCAGGCCGACTACCGCCACAAGAAACAGTCGGGCGGCGCCGGACAGTTCGGAGAGGTGCACATGATCATCGAGCCCTACTACGAGGGAATTCCCGAGCCCAAGAACTACAAGGTCCCCGGAAAGGGTGACATGGTGGTCAACGTCAAGACCAAAGAGGAGTACGATCTGCCGTGGGGCGGAAAACTCCAGTTCTATTCGGCTATCGTAGGCGGTGCGATCGACGCTCGCTTCATGCCCGCCATCCTGAAGGGTATCATGGAGAAGATGGACGAAGGCCCGCTCACGGGATCCTACGCCCGCGACATCCGCGTCATCATCTACGACGGAAAGATGCACCCGGTGGATTCGAATGAAATCTCCTTCAAACTCGCCGCACGAAACGCCTTCAAGGAGGCCTTCCGAAACGCCGGGCCCAAGATCATGGAGCCGATCTACAACGTCGAGGTCCTCGTCCCGAGCGAGTACATGGGCGCCGTAATGAGCGACCTGCAGAACCGTCGTGCCATGATCGCCGGCATGGAGTCCGACAAGGGTTTCGACCGGCTTAATGCCCTGGTACCCCTGGCCGAACTCTACCGCTACTCGACGACCCTCTCGTCGCTGACGTCCGGTTCGGCCACCTACACCATGAAGTTCTCCTCCTATGAGCAGGTGCCCGCCGACGTTCAGGACAAACTGCTCAAGGCATACACCGACACCGACGAGGATTGAGTCCCGAAGGTGTGAGACCTCTTACCGGAGGCGGGCAGCTGGCGGCTGCCCGCCTCCGATCGTTAAACGGCTGAGGGAGGGGCAGAGAGAGGAAGGGGGGGGGTAGGGAGGACAGGGAGGACAGGGAGGACAGGGAGAGCAGAGAGGACAGAGAGAGCAGAGAGGGCGGGAAGCCGGGGGGGGGCTAGCGAAGAGGCCGGGAAGGAACAAGCGGGGAGGCCGGGGGAGGAACAATGAGAAAAGGAGGAGGGTCGGAGAAAGCAGAAAGCGGTTCTTCGGGACAAAGGGGACAACACCCCGCCTCATCACAGGATCGGGTCCGGAACCGGATACGTCCGCAAATACCGACGTTTCCCAAACAAGACAAAAAACGCCCGTTCCAGGCCCCACGGAACATCACCACGTTAAATTAATGTTAACATTCCGTTTCAAATCCGTTTCATCGCGAAAAATCAAGTAAATTTGTTCACAAATTGTACTGAACTCCAACATGAGCGAAATCTACACCTTCATTGTCGGTATTCTGGGTATTCTCGCTGTTTCTGGTCTTTTCGTCGGCGTAACGAACGATGCCGTCAACTTCCTGAACTCCGCCATCGGGTCCAAAGCCGCACCCATGAGGATCATCCTCGCCGTAGCTTCGCTCGGCATCATCGTCGGAGTCGTCACCTCGAGCGGCATGATGGAGGTCGCCCGGAGCGGCATGTTCAACCCCGGACTCTTCACCTTCCACGAAGTGATGATGCTCTATCTCGGGGTCATGTTCGCAAACGTCATCCTCCTCGACCTGTACAACTCCTGGGGACTCCCCACGTCGACAACCGTCTCACTGATTTTCTGTCTGCTGGGGTCCGCCATCGCCGTCTCCATCTACAAGATCTCGAACGACCCCGCACAGGGTATCACCAACCTCGGACAGTATATCAACACCTCGCGAGCCATGGGAATCGTCTCGGCGATCCTCCTCTCGGTGGTCATCGCATTCACCTGCGGAACCATCATCATGTATATCTCCCGGGTGATCTTCTCCTTCCGATACACGGCCATTTTCCACCGATACGGATCGCTCTGGTGCGGGGCCTCCCTCACCGCCATCGTCTACTTCGCCGTATTCAAGGGGTTGAAATCCATCCTCGCAGGTCATGAATTCATCCAGTGGATCGATTCCCACCTGCTGCTGGCCATCTTCATCTGCTGGGTCATCTGTTCGCTGGTCCTCTTCTTCATCCAGCGCTTCAAAATTAACATCCTCCGCATCACCATCCTCTCCGGAACATTCGCCCTCGCCCTGGCATTCGCGGGGAACGACCTGGTGAACTTCATCGGAGTCCCCGTCGCCGGATTCGATGCCTACTCCATCGCCCGCCACACGGGTGACGCCGGGATGCTCATGGAGGCCCTCAACGAGAATGTCCCGGCAAATTTCCTCATCCTGCTCGCAGCGGGTGCCATGATGATCCTCACACTCTGGACCTCGAAAAAGGCCATGCACGTCACCGAAACCGAGCTCTCGCTCTCGGCTCAGGGCGACGAGGGGCAGGAGCAATACGGATCCTCGCTCTTCTCCCGGACGATCGTCCGTGCGGCAATCAACATCAACTCCGGCATCGAAAGAGCCATCCATCCCAAAATCCGAAAGGCTATCGCCCGACGGTTCGAATACGAGGACGTCGAACACAGCGGAGCCCCCTACGACATGATCCGCGCCACGGTAAACCTCACGACTTCCGCCCTGCTTATCGCCATGGCCACGTCGCTGAAACTGCCCCTTTCGACCACCTATGTCTGCTTCATGGTCGCCATGGGTTCGTCGCTCGCAGACCGTGCCTGGGGCCGCGAAAGCGCCGTTTACCGCATCTCGGGAGTCATGACCGTCGTGGCCGGATGGTTCATCACCGCATTGGGAGGGTTCTTCATCGCACTGGTGGTCGGGCTGCTCCTGATCTACGGCGGGACCCCGGCATTCATCGTCATCACGATCCTCTGCGGATGGATGCTCGTCCACAGCAACTTCCTCAAGAAGGACAAGACCAACGCCACGGAACGACAGCAGGCCAAGACCAACGAAGATATCATCTCCGACCTGCGCGACGAGGTCTGCTCAACGATGGAGTCCGCAACGAAGATCTACGACCGGACGCTCATCGCCGTATTCAAGGAGAACCGGAAGGTGTTGCGCGACATGGTCAAGGAGGCGAACGACCTCTTCTACCACTCGCGGGAACGAAAATACTCCCTGCTCCCGACCCTCAAGAAACTGCAGGGAGAGGATGTCAACACGGCCCATTACTACGTACAGGTCGTCGACTACCTCAACGAAATGACCAAGGCGCTGATGCACATCACCCGACCGGCCTTCGAACACATCGACAACAACCACGAGGGTATGTCGATGGATCAGACCCGCGACCTGATGTCGATCAACGACGACGTGGAGTCGATCTACCGCCGTATCAACCAGATGCTGCGCGAGGGTGACTTCTCGGAGATCGAGACCGTCCTCACGATGCGTGACCAGCTCTTCGAATCGATTGCCGAGGCCATCAAGTCCGAATTGACGCGAATCAACGAGGCCAAATCGAATACCAAGGCATCGATGCTCTATCTGACGATCCTCACCGAGACCAAGAACATGGTGCTCCAGTCACGGAACCTGCTCAAGTCGCAACAATATTTTCTCAGACACCTCGCAGGGCCGAAGACCTGGATCAAATAGCGTGTAGAAAAGGCAGAAAACAACCGACAAGATGGATATTGCCAAAGCCAAACGGCGCGAAAACATCGCCGAATATATTCTCTACCTCTGGCAACTGGAGGATCTGTTGCGGGCCCTGCAGTTCAGCCCCGAGGCCATCTACTCCACACTGATCGCCCCCCGCAAGGATATTGCCGAAGAGCAGAAGCATCTCTTCCTGATGTGGTATCTCGATCTGGCCAATCTGCTCCAACAGGAGGGCAAGGAGGAAAAGGGGCATCTCGAGCACACGCTCCATCTGATTCAGGATCTGCACGATCTGCATCTGCAATTACTGAAACTTCCCGTCGGCGAGCATTATCGAAAAACATATGCCCGCCTTGAGGCCGAATTGCCGCGGTTGCGGGCCGTCATCGGAAATCCCGGGATGAGCGATACCGAACTCTGCTTCCGGGCCCTCTACGCCGCCATGCTCTACCGCATCAAGGGGGAGGGTGACAAAACGGCCGTCACCGACACGCTGGAGTTCATCTCTCCCGTGATCGCCGAACTGGCTGACATCTACGGAAAGGTCGAACGAGGTGAGATCGACTTGTACAAAAACAACCCCGAAGCATAGCGAGGGGGGGGGTAGGTAGAGGTAGGCAGAGAGAGGCAGAGAGAGGCAGAGAGAGGCAGAGAGAGGCAGAGAGAGGCAGAGGTAGTAGAGCCGGCCGAAGAGCAGGCGAAACGAGAAAAACAAAAGCGGAATTGTCGGACAGTTCCGCTTTTTTGCATTCCGGATCGGGTGGTGGAAGGCTATTGTCCCGGCTGCCGGTTATTCAAGGTCCAGACCCATGATGTAGTCATTCATGTAGAAGCCCCCGCCGATCGGGAAGTCCCCTTCGCGCAGACAGTGCATGCCCATTCGTTCGTAGAAGTGCAGCGCCCGGTTGTGGCGGTTGACATTCAGTTCCATCCGGCAGGGTCCCGAACAAGCGTTCCGGACGTGTGCCACGGCCTGCTGGAAGAGTTGTCGGCCGATGCCGTATCCCTGGGCTTGCGGCAGAACGTAGATCTTTTGCAGATGGAAAAGGCGTTCGCCCTGCCGCTCCACGGAGACATAACCGCACGGCGTTCCATCCAGGCAGGCCAGATAAAAACAATGCCCGCTGCGGAACTGTTCGCGCAGACTCGCCTCCGAATACATCCACTCCATCATGTAGTCGAGTTGGGCGGGTGTCAGGATCTCGCGGTAGGTAGCCGGGAAAGCCACGTCGGCAACCTGGCGGATCAGCGGAATATCGGTCTCCGTGGCCGGGCGCAGGACAACACGCCGCGCCTGCAACCAGGCATCACGCGTCAACAGCAGAATATCGCCTGCATGGTGCGAACCGTCCGCACAGCCGGACAGGTCCGAATCGGTACGCACGTAACGGAATCCGCACTTCTCCATCACGCGCCGCGAGGCGTTGTTCCCGACAAAGCAACTTCCCCAAAGGGCCGTCAGTCCCAACTCCCCGAAGGCATGGCGAATCAACTCCGCCAGGGCCTCCGGAATCAAACCCCGGCCCCACCAGGGAACTCCGAGCCAATAGCCAACCTCGGCCTCGGAGGTTTCGATCGGAAAATGGCTCGACTCCGCAAAGAGCAGCCCGACGCAACCCACGGCACGTCCGGTCTCCCGCAGTACCACGGCATAGGTCTCCGGAGCCGAGAAGATCGTCCGAATCACCTCGGCACTCTCCGCAACGCTGCGATGGGGCGGCCATCCCGCCGCCGGACCGACACGTGGATCCCGGGCCGCAGCATAGAGATCCTCCGCATCCTCCGCCCGCCACGGACGGAGAAGCAATCGCTCTGTAGTGAACTCCTTCATCGTTCTGCCCCCTCTTCTTCCATCCAACGAAAGAAGGCCGACTCGTAAAAGCCGGCCTTACATCTCTCCTGCGGAAACCTATGCGTACTTGAACGTCGACTCGTCCGATACGGTCAGCTTCTTGCGTCCTTTTGCACGACGCGCAGCCAGCACCTTGCGTCCGTTGGCCGTAGCCATACGAGCACGGAATCCATGCTTGTTGATACGCTTGCGACGCGAAGGCTGGTAAGTTCTCTTCATTGCCATAGCTATCTGGTTTTTATTGTTTCAGACATTTTTACGGATTGCAAAAGTACAACAAAAAAACGATCCGCAAAAATTTTTCTCGAAAATATTTCATTACCTCGGGGAAAAAGGCCCTTTTTCAATTATCTTTGTAGAAAAACAGACCGCACCGAAAGCTCCGGAACGTTCGTTGCAGGAACCTCGGCATCGCGGTTTGCGAACCCGTTAACAAAGATTCGAAATGGCTATTTTCAAAGTCGAAGGAGGGCATCGCCTCCACGGTGCAATCACCCCGCAGGGCGCAAAAAACGAGGCTCTCCAGATTCTTTGCGCTACACTGCTCACTCCGGAACGCGTCGTCGTGAGGAACATCCCCCGCATCCTCGACGTGATGCAGCTCATCGAACTCCTGAAACGAATGGGCGTCACCGTCGAACAACTTGCAGACGACACCTACGCCTTCCAGGCCCGGGATATCGATTTCGAATACCTCAAAACCGACGATTACCGCCAACGATGCACCCGCCTGCGCGGTTCCGTCATGCTCATCGGACCCATGCTGGCACGATTCGGCGTCGGATACATCCCCAAACCCGGAGGCGACAAGATCGGACGCCGCCGGCTCGACACCCACTTTCTCGGGTTCCAGAAACTCGGAGCCAAATTCAATTTCGACATCGCCGACGAATTCTTCATGGTCGAAGGAAAGGAGCTCAAGGGGACCTACATGCTGCTCGATGAGGCCTCGGTCACGGGTACGGCCAACATCATCATGGCTGCCGTCCTGGCACACGGGACCACAACCATCTACAACGCCGCCTGCGAGCCCTATGTACAGCAGCTTTGCCGCATGCTCAACCGCATGGGTGCGCGCATCTCCGGAATCGCATCGAATCTCCTGACCATCGAAGGCGTCGAGGCACTCGGAGGCACGGAGCACACGCTCCTGCCCGACATGATCGAGGTGGGCAGCTTTATCGGAATGGCGGCCATGAACCGCTCGGAACTCACCATCCGGAACGTATCCTATGAGAATCTCGGCATCATACCCGCCCAGTTCGCCCGCATGGGAATCCAGTTCGAGCAGCGAGGCGACGACATATACATCCCCCAGCAGGACCATTACAGTATCGAAACCTTCCTCGACGGCTCGATCATGACCATCGCCGACGCTCCGTGGCCCGGACTGACGCCCGACCTGCTGTCGATCTTCCTCGTCGTGGCAACCCAGGCCAAAGGCGCCGTCCTGATCCACCAGAAGATGTTCGAAAGCCGGCTCTTCTTCGTCGACAAGCTCATCGACATGGGGGCGCAGATCATCCTTTGCGACCCCCACCGGGCAACGGTCATCGGACACGACCACCGGATCTGCCTGCGGGCCACGCGCATGACTTCGCCCGATATCCGCGCCGGAGTCGCCCTGCTCATCGCCGCCATGTCCGCAGACGGGGTCTCCACGATCCAGAACATTGATCAGATCGACCGCGGATACAAGGATATCGACATTCGGCTCAATGCCCTCGGAGCCCGTATCACGCGGCTCGACGAGTGCGAAGTCCGGAAATAAGGAATTTACTGATCATCCTGCCGGTCTTCGGAGGTGCAAATCCGACGACGACCGGGCAAAACGTCTTCAAAACAAAAACTCATGTTTCTCGAAAATGCCAGCCGCAAGGGCTGGATCGAAGTGGTCTGCGGATCGATGTTCTCGGGAAAGACCGAAGAGCTGATCCGACGCCTGAAAAGGGCTCAGTTCGCCCACCAACGGGTCGAAATATTCAAACCCCGGATCGATGTCCGTTACTCGGAGGAGGAGGTCGTATCGCACGATGCCAATGCCATCCGTTCAACCCCCGTGGAGTCGCCCCAGAACATCCTGCTGATGACCTCCGATGTCGATGTCGTAGGGATTGACGAGGCGCAGTTCTTCGACGACAGCATCGTGGATGTTTGCAGGAAACTGGCCGACAGCGGCGTTCGTGTCATCGTCGCCGGACTCGACATGGATTACACCGGAAAACCCTTCGGTCCGATGCCTGCCCTGATGGCCACGGCCGAATACGTCACCAAGGTCCACGCCATCTGTGTCCGCTGCGGAAACCTTGCACACCACTCCCATCGGTTGATCAGCAACGACAAGCAGGTCATGCTCGGAGCACAGGACAGCTACGAGCCCATTTGCCGTCACTGCTTCCGGGAGTTGCGTCTTGCCGAAGAGATGGGGCAAGAGTAGCGCCCGGGAAAGAGAGGCGGGGCTTCGAAGAGATCCCGGCAAAGTACCGTTCCGCCACACGAAAAAAGGAAATATCGCCAAAAAATCCCGGCCGTCGATGGACGGCCGGGATTTTTCATGCCGGAAAGACAAGGAATACCGCAGTTTATTTTACGGTCGAGGCCACGGCACCCCGGACCTCTGCAAGCCGGGCCGACAGCCTGGATACCACATCCGGATGTTTGGCTGCCACATTGTGCTGTTCACGCGGATCCTGGCTCAAATCGTAAAGCTGCGGTTCGGGCGAATTGCCCAACTCGGTCTTTGTCCAGAACTCCAGAGCCGGACCGTCGCTCGGTTCCAGGTATTTCCACGGACCCGAAAGAATCGCCAGCGTATTGTTCAGATTCTGCTGCACGACAAACTCCCGGTCGTTCTGCGACTCTCCAAGCAGTTCCGGCAGGCGGTTCCGGCTGTCGGGAGCCGCCGTCTCCGGCAGTCCAGCCCCGGTCAGCGCCGCCAGCGAACGATAAACGTCGATCTGTGAGAAGAGCGCCGGCTGCTCGCCCGGCTGCACCCGCGCAGGCCACCGCACGATGAACGGAACACGCGTTCCGGCTTCGTAGAGGCTGTACTTTCCGCCCCGATAGATCCCCATCGGCGTATGTCCGTTGAGCAGTTCGAGCGCCTGATCCTGGTAGCCGTCGTCGATCACGGGACCATTGTCCGATGTGAAGACCAACAGCGTATTGTCGGTCAGGCCGAGGCTGTCCAGCGTACGCATTACCTCACCGATCGTCCAGTCCAGCTGCAGAATCACATCCCCGCGGGTGCCCAGGCCGCTCTTGCCCGCAAATCGAGGATGTGGAACGCGCGGAACGTGTACATCCTGCGTCCCCATATAGAGGAAGAAGGGTTCATCCCGGTGCTGCGCGATGAAACGCGTGGCCTTCGAGGTGATCGTATCCGCAATGTTCTCATCAACCCACAGGGCCGCCCGGCCGCCCGTCATCCAGCCGATACGCGGAATGCCGTTGATGATCGTATTGTTATGGCCCTGGCTCGGTTTCAGTGTCACCAACTCCGGATTCTCCTCTCCGGTCGGCCAGTCGCCCACCTTGTGGTCATAGCTTACCGTGATCGGGTCCGAGGGATCCAGCCCCACGACACGGCCGTTCTCGACAAAGACGCACGGTACGCGGTCGACCGTCGCAGGAATCAGAAACTCATAATCGAAGCCGATATCCCGGGCACCCGGACGGATCTCCGTATTGAAGTCCGTACCTCCGGCCGGGCCCAGCCCCAGGTGCCACTTCCCGACGGCGCCCGTCGCATAACCTACTCCATGCAGAGCATCCGCCAGCGTATAGCAGGCCGTGTCGATGATCAGTTCGGAATTTCCCGGGGCTATGCCCGTATTCTGCTGCCGCCAGGGGTACATGCCCGTCAGCAGGCCGAAACGCGACGGGGTACTCGTCGCCGAGGTTGCATAAGCATTCGTAAAGCGCTGTCCCTGGGAGGCCAGTCGATCGATATTCGGCGTCGAAATCTTCGTTGCGCCATAACAACTCAGATCGCCGATACCCAGGTCATCAGCATAAATAAAAATTACATTCGGACGGTTCAATCGAGTTTGTGCCGCATCGCCACAGCCCTGGAATAGGGTGGCAACCGGCAAAACGGCCAGCAAGCAACAGGGGTTGGTTTTCATGGTTGTATTATATCAAAGGTGTTTATTCCAGCAATCCGGACCTCATCATTCGCTTCCGTAGCCTGCAGCACTTGCAGCCTCCGGTTCCACAACCTCATCAGCGGCGATACCTCTCCGAACTACCCCTCCCCTCATCACGACTCCACGACCTCTCGGCCACAGGCCAACGGTCGTCTCCGCGTCTTCCTATTCCGTCCCTGCCTCACCTATACGCCGGCGGCATGTATCCGCCACAGTCATCCGACTCAACGGGCCGCACGCAGCGCCTCGATAAAGACCGGCCACAAGTCCCAGAGATTTTCGGTCTGGAGCCACAACTCCCGGGCCTGGGCCGCAGCCGACGGGCGTTCGCTCTCGATATCCTGCAAATAGGCTTCATCGGCCGGGTGTTCCGTCGCCGTAAACTCCGCGAACCACGGGGCAAAGTGGGTCCTAAAACGCTTCAACTCCCCTTCGGGCAGCGTCCCGTCCCGCCGATAGGCCGACCACAGCAGCAACAGCTCCCGTGCCGGAGACTTGTCCGAAACATCGTTGATCACCTCGTCGAAAAGCTCCTCCTCACCCATGGCCAGGTAGTCGAAAGCCAACAGTTGGCTCCCTTCGAGGTGATCCTCCGGGTCCAGTTCCAGAAGCAGTTCCAGCAATGCCGCCGACATCTCGAAGTCATTGATCAGAAAATGGTCGATGGCCGAGGCCTGGATCAACTCCAGCGCAGCACGCGAATTGCGGTGGTTCCACTCGAGATTCACCTCCTCGTCTTCGGGAATCAACTCCGCGAGACGCTGAAACGCCTGGAACCGCGCATTGCAGGCTTCTTCGACATTCCCGGCCCGTTCCATCCGACGGGTCTGCGACAACACCTTCTCAAAATCATATGGTCCCTCGCCGATCACCTCAAAGGTCTGATCCGGCGTAGGCTCAAGAGTTGCCTTCAACATGTTCCCGACGCAATTTGAAGATCATTACAAGCAGGATTCCCAATGTAACGGCTCCGCCCAACAGGTAGGCGGCCGTACGGTTTGCCATGCCGAACATCAACGGCGAAACAAAAACATAACTTGCACACACGTAGGTCATGACCAACGCAGGGATCAGTCCGACGAGCAGCCCCCGTCCGCGACGACGCAGGTAGACGACAATCATCCAGAGTGTGACGGCGGCCAACGTCTGGTTCATCCAGGCAAAGTAGCTCCACATGGCCTGGAAGGGAAGCGCAAAGATAATCAACAGGCCGAGAGCAAACAACGGAATGCAGATATAGATGCGCTTGCGCAACGTATGCTGCTCGAGCCCCATGAAGTCGGCAACGATCAGACGGGCCGAGCGGAAGGCCGTATCTCCCGAAGTGATGGCACACGCCACAACACCGAAGATCACAAATCCGGCCAATACCCGTCCCAGGGTTTTGGTGGCAATAACGTCGACCAGCACCCCGGCCTGACCCTTATAAGTGGCGATCGCCTCATTGAGCCCCTCGACTCCGCCCCAGAAGGCCATGCCGATCGCCGCCCAGATCAATGCAATGATCGACTCGGAGATCATTGCACCGTAGAAGACCGAACGGCTCTCGCGTTCGTTGCGCATGCAGCGGGCCATAAGCGGCGACTGCGTGGCATGAAAGCCCGAGATGGCTCCGCAGGCAATCGTCGTGAAGAGCATCGGGACGATCGGGAAATCCCGGGGATTGGCGATGCAGTTCCGGAAGGAGGTAAACTCCGGAATGACGTATTCACGATCGAAAAGCAGTACGAAAAGGATACTCAATGCCATGAACAGCAGGGCAAAGCCGAAAATCGGATAGAAGCGTCCGATGATTTTATCAACGGGAAGAAGCGTCGCGGCGATATAATAGATCAGGATAACACCCAGGATGATGAGCAACAACCACGAAAAATCGCCGAAGGCCGTAACCTCGAGAGACGGGGCGTCGATCCTGTTGGCGATCAGTTCTGCCGGCTGCGACAGAAAGACGGCGCCCACGAGGACCATCAGACCGGCGGAAAAAAGCCGCATGCCGATCTTGACACCATTACCGAGGTGGCTGCCAACGATTTCGGGCAGGCTCGCCCCGTTCTGACGCAACGAAATGACGCCGGAGATAAAATCATGCATCGCTCCCATGAAAATTCCTCCCAGGGTGATCCACAGGAAGGCGACCGGACCATAGGCGGCACCAAGCACGGCACCGAAAATCGGGCCCAGGCCGGCGATATTGAGCAGTTGAATCAGGAAAATGCGCCATCGCGGCAGCGGAACATAGTCCACGCCATCGTAGAGGCGGCTGCAAGGCGTCTCGGCTGCTGGATCGATACGAACCAGTCGTTCCAAATAGCGCCCGTAGGTAAAATAGGCGCCTATGAGGAGCGCCAGGCAGACCAGAAAAGTGATCATGACGTATTAAAATGACTCAGTTTTCCTGCGAATATAGCAAGAATTGAGAGATTTTTTGCAAAATTGTTGCGAGAAAAAAATTTTTTTCAGATATTTGCAGTCCGAAAGAGAGAGGGAACAAATCTCGAAGGCCGAATTAGCTCAGCGGTAGAGCACTTCACTCGTAATGAAGGGGTCCCGAGTTCAAATCTCGGATTCGGCTCGAAAGGGAGGCAGCGAAGGTGCCTCCCTTTTTCGTTCCATCCCATCAGGGGGGGGGCAAGAGGAAGAAACGGGGCAAGAGAGGAAGAAGAGGGAGAAGAGAGGAGGAAAGAAGGGAAAGGCTGGTTGAAGGAATCGCAGAGACCGGAGCTGGCAATTCCGTTACGGATCGTACTGGCACGATGGACCGACCCCAAAAAGCAAATCATCTCAACAACGGAAAAAACATGAGAATCACCCCCGACCACATCGTTACGCTGCAATCCGACGAAATCTTCGTCTTCGGCAGCAATCTGGCCGGAATGCATGCCGGAGGGGCGGCAAGAATGGCCTGCCAACGATTCGGTGCCGTCTGGGGGCAAGGAGTCGGACTGCAAGGGCAAAGTTACGCCATACCTACCATGCAGGGCGGCATCGAGACCATCAGGCCCTACGTCGACCAGTTTATCGAGTTTGCACGACAACATCCCCACCTGAAATTCCTCGTCACCGAAATCGGCTGCGGAATTGCCGGTTTTACCCCCGAAGAGATCGCCCCACTGTTCGAAGCGGCCCGAACTCTCGAAAACATCGCCCTGCCCCGACGTTTCCGGGAGGTGCTGGATCACCCCTTAACCAGTATATAAAAAGCAGGCTCCGAAATCGCCTCCGGTGCGCTCTTATACTCCAGCGACAAGGCGGTCCAAGGCTCAATTTCGCCGGACAGGGCTCCTCGGCTCGGGGCTGTTCAACCGGACAAGGAGGCAAAGTAAAAGTCCGTCGCAACGGTCCCAAACGGAAAGAATCCGCTCACGGTTCAGAGAGGCGGGATGACCGCATGACAAAAACAGGAAATATTTTGAAATATGCCTGCGTTTGACTACTTTTGCGATCACAAAAAACTCCCTCCATGTTGCGCAGATTTGCAGCGGTAATCCTTTCGGCCATCCTCCTCGCGCCGGGTTGGCTCGGCGTCTCGGGCATGACGCTCTTCGCAGGGTTCGTACCCTTGCTGTGGATCAGCGACTCCCTGGGGGAATCCCGGCGCGACTGGTGGCGCATGTTCGGATGGGCCACGCTTGCATTCGTACTCTGGAATGCGCTGACCGTCTGGTGGATCTGGTATGCAACGCCCGTCGGCCCCATAGCCGCGACGCTCGCCTCCACGACCCTGAATCTGATCGCCTTCATGCTCTTCCATACCGTCTCGAAGAAGGCACACAAGGCCCTGGCATACGTCACGCTTGTCGCAGCATGGATCTCAACTGAATACTGGTACACCGTCGGCGACTTCTCCTGGCCCTGGCTCATCCTCGGGAACGGATTTTCCCACGACCTATGGGCCGTACAATGGTATGAGTACACCGGAGTGTTCGGCGGTTCGCTGTGGGTGCTGGTGGTCAATATTCTGCTTTTCGAGGCCTGGAAGAGACGGCGCAACATCCGCAAATGGGGTGCAGTCGCCGCGGCGCTGATACTGCCCATGGTCCTCTCGCTCCTCATCGGACTCCGCTGGGAACAACCCGATGCCGGATCGGCACGCGTCTGCATCATCCAACCCAACGTGGATTGTTACGACAAGTTCCACGGGGATGTCGAACGACAGGAACAGAACATCGTGGAGCTGCTCGCGGAGGTCCCCCGTGACGCACAGTTTATCCTCCTGCCCGAAACGGCCGTGCCGGGCTACTACGCAGAACCCGGCTTGAGCGACTTCCCCTGGGGAAATGAAGAACCCGGCGTTTTCTGGGCCCGGCTGACCGATTCGCTGCGACAGAGCCATCCCAAGGCCCTGCTCATCACCGGAGCCAATACCATCCGACGCTACCCCGCCGGAGGCCAGACCGAAACGGCTCGCCCCGACCGCCTCGGAAACGGATATTACGATGTCTTCAATACGGCCGTGGGGCTCGACTCCGCAGGACGCATGCAGCTGCACCACAAAGGAAGACTGGTCATCGGCGTGGAGAATACCCCGACGTGGGTGTTCGACGTGCTGCGCTTCCTGGTCATCGATCTCGGAGGAGTCGTCGGACAGATCGGGAAGGGCCTTCACGGCTCCGCCTTCGAACACGACGGCGTGGCTGTCGGACCGGCCATCTGCTACGAAGGACTCTACGGTGATTTCTACGGTGATTTCATCCGTCGCGGCGCTCAGTTCATGGCCATCATCTCAAACGACGGATGGTGGGGCGACACCCCCGGATACAAACACCTCTTCTCGATCTCGCGGCTGAGAGCCGTCGAACACCGACGTGCCATCGCCCGCTCGGCAAACACCGGGAAATCAGGATTCATCTCCCCGTTGGGCGAGGTGGGCGAGACCCTCGGATGGGAGGAGCGAGGCGTCCTCACCGCACAGGTCCCGCTCAATTCGCAAAAAACATTCTACACCCGCTACGGCGACTACCTGGCCCGAATCGCAGAGTATCTGCTGTTACTCTGTCTGCTCTATTTCGCAGCCTATCGGGTCAAACGCCGGAACTACCTCGTGAAATAAATACATTTGCCGTCATGAACTATAACCAGACTCTCGAATTCCTCTTCCAGTCGCTGCCCGCCTTCGAAACCCAGGGGGCAACGGGGTATAAACCGGGATTGGAGCGGATCTCCGCATTCTGCCGTCTGATCGGAAATCCCCAACGCAATTTCTTTACGATCCATGTGGCCGGAACCAACGGAAAAGGATCCGTCGCACACATCATCGCCTCCGTTCTCCAGCAGGCCGGATATCGGACCGGGCTCTTCACATCCCCCCATCTGGTCGATTTCCGCGAACGGATCCGTGTCGACGGCGAGATGATCCCCAAACAGAAGGTCGTCAACTTCGTCGACAAGCACCACGACAAGATGGTCGATCTCGGACTCTCGTTCTTCGAAATGACGGCAGCCATGGCCTTCGACTATTTCGCGCAAAGCGATGTCGAGGTCGCCGTCATCGAAACAGGACTCGGAGGACGCCTCGATGCCACGAACATCATCGTGCCGATCCTCAGCATTGTCACGAACATCGGACTCGAACACACCGCCCTGCTGGGCGACACGCTGCAGAAGATCGCCCGCGAAAAGGCCGGGATCATCAAAAAGAGCATTCCGGTCATCGTCGGCGAGGCGGACAGCCGCTACAACGAGGTGTTCGAACAGGTCGCCGCGGCGAACAAGTCCCGCGTGATCTATGCCGAAAAGGAGTTCGCCTGCGAAGAACACCATATGGAGGAGGGATACCAACATTTCCGGCTCCGCCGCATGCGCGACGAACAGTCGTTCGAAGTCGAACTGGATCTCCAGGGGGACTACCAGTGCCGCAACATCGTGACAGCCTCCGCCGCCATAGATTTCCTCCACGAAGAGACTCCCCTGACGATCTCCCGCCGCGCCTATCTCGAAGGAATGAAAAATGCCGCTGCCAACACCTCACTGATGGGACGTTGGCAAAAGTTGGGCGAGGAGCCTCTTACGATCTGTGACACGGGACACAACGCCCACGGCATTGCCTGGGTGGCCGAACAGCTCAAAACAACCCCCCACAAGGAGCTCTATTGCATCCTCGGATTCGTCCGCGACAAGGATCTGGCACACATTCTGCCCCTCTTGCCGCACGACGCTCACTACATCTTCACACAAGCCCGATCGGAACGGGCGCTCCCGGCCGTTGATCTGGCCGCCAAAGCCGCCATCTACGGACTCCAGGGCGAGGCCGTGGAGCAGGTGGGCGAAGCGCTCCGCCGCGCCCGCGAGTTGGCCGCCCCCGAGGACCTGATCTTCGTCGGAGGCAGCACCTACGTCGTGGCCGAGGTATTGTGACGCCTCGTCCGCACGAAACGGAGCGAGGGGGAGGCAGCCGAGATCAAAGAGAAGGAGGGAAGCCAACCCCGTTCCCCGACACGAAAAAAGACCGGAACCATGCAGGTTCCGGTCTTTTGCATCAGGCCTGGCCCATCTTGGGTCCCGTATCCGGGATCGGCGTCGGAGAGGGAATCTCAATCTTGCCCACATTGCTCTCGTAACGGACTATGTTGTCCTGCAGCGAGCGCAACAGCCGTTTGGCATGCTCCGGCGTAAGGATGATCCGGCTTTTGACGTGGGCTTTCGGCACTCCGGGCAGCACCGTCGCGAAATCGATGATGAACTCCGAGGTCGAGTGCGATATGATCGCCAGGTTCGAATAGTGGCCCTGGGCCACCGAATCGTCCAATTCAAGGTCGATACCGAATTGTTTCATCTCTGCCATACCCTTCGGATGATTGGTTTTTGCAAATTTAACCCCTTTCACCCTTCGATATGCAATCCCGAAGCCAAAGTTTTCGATATTTTATCAACATATCCGACTTTGCAAGGAACCTTTCAACCCCTTTTTTTGAGTTTCATGCCGCGGATATGACTCCTTTTTCGTATCTTTGTCGTCTAAAAACCTGCTGGCTGGAAATATGGCATTCGAGATCGTTGGAACCCTCTTTCGCGGAATCTGCGTCGGCATTGCGGCCTCCATCACCGTAGGCCCCGTGGCTGTGCTCTGTATTCAGAGGACCCTCTCCAAAAGCAGAAAATCCGGAATCGTATCCGGAATCGGAGTCGCCTGTGCCGACACCTTCATGGCAATGGCGGCCCTCTTTTTCTATTCGATGCTCCAGACCCAGATCGAGCAATACAACACCCTGCTGAGAGTGATCGGCGGCATATTCGTCGTCATCGTCGGAGTATTCATCTTCGCTCAGAACCCCGTCCCGCAGATCCGACGAAACAGAGCCGGAAAAACATCCCTCTGGCAGGATTTCGTCTCCATATTCGGCCTTACGATCGCCAATTTCATCATGGTGATCCCCTATATCCTCGCCTTCTTCGCCGTATTCAAGATTTCAAGCGGCGAAATGACCGATCATACCGTCGGGGGATTTTTCCGCGCCCTGTTCGTCATCGCCGGATTCTTCTGCGGGGCCGCCGCATGGTGGACCCTCCTGGCCTGTGTCATCAACCTGTTCAGGCGTCGGTTCAGGCCCAGGCACATGCTGACAATCAACCATATAGCCGGAATAATCATCGGTATTCTGGGTATTTACACCATATTATCCACCTTCTTTGACATCTTCCCAAATGTCAGACACTAAAACAAAAAACAAAATCATAATCGCTGTCGACGGTTTCTCCTCCTGCGGAAAAAGCACCTTTGCAAAGGCCATCGCCGCCCGTTTGGGCTACATATTCATCGACACCGGTGCGATGTATCGCGCCGTGACGCTCTATGCCCTCGAACACGGGGCCATCCGGTCGGGAATCGTCGACGAAGAGGCCGTCGTCAAACTCCTCAGCGAGATATCGATCTCCTTCCGCTTCAACCCCGAACGCGGTGCCAGCGACATCTACGTGAACGGGGATCTGGTCGAGGGCAAGATCCGAACGATCGAGGTCTCGAACTGTGTCAGCCGCGTCAGCGCCATCCCCGAAGTGCGGCACAAACTGGTCGCCATGCAGCAGGAGATGGGCCGTCGCCGGGGTGTGGTCATGGATGGTCGCGACATCGGGACAGTCGTATTCCCCGATGCCGAATTGAAACTCTTCATGACGGCAGATCCCCTGGTTCGGGCCGAACGCCGTTACAAGGAGCTCCGGGAGAAGGGAATGGAAGTTTCACTCGAGGAGATCGAACGAAATGTCCGCGAACGGGACAAGGCCGACATGAGCCGTGCCATTTCGCCCCTCCGGCAAGCCCCGGATGCCGTCGTTCTGGACAACAGCCACATGACCGTCGAGGAGCAGATGACGTGGTTCCTCGAGCGATTCAACGAGGTGACGGACCGATAGCCGGATCTCAGAAGACGGAGAGGACAAGGACGGGCCGAAAGGGATCGCGGGCGACCGGGAACGAAGGTTGAGACGGCCGAAAAACGTCGGCAGGTTCCAGTGGGAAGAGGCCGACACAAACAACAAGAATTATGCGCATCGAGATAGATGATAAATCGGGGTTCTGCTTCGGCGTGGTGCGTGCAATCTCCCAGGCCGAAGAGGCCCTCGCCGAGGGCGGAACGGTCTATTCGCTCGGAGATATCGTGCACAACCGCATCGAGGTCCAACGGCTCGAAAAATTGGGCCTGCGGACCGTGACCCACGATGAAATGACGGAGATTGCCGGCGGACGGCTTCTGATCCGCGCCCACGGAGAACCCCCTACGACCTATGCCGAGGCACGGAAGTTGAAGATCCGCGTCATCGACGCCACCTGTCCCGTCGTGGCACGACTCCAGCGACGCGTAATACAGGCCCATGAGGCAATGCGTCCCGTCAACGGACAGGTCGTCATCCTCGGGAAACGGGGCCATGCCGAGGTTGTGGGACTCACGGGACAGGTCGAGGAGCCCACCATCGTCATCGAACGCAGCGAAGATCTCCAGGCCATCGACTTCTCACGACCGATCCATTTCCTCTCGCAGACCACACAGAGTATCTCGCTCTTCGAGGAGCTGGGGGCCGAGATGAAACGACGGGCCAAGGATCCCGAGCAGGTCCGCATCGACGACACGATCTGCCGTCAGGTTGCAAACCGGGAGCAGTACCTCACACAATTCGCCGCACGGTTCGACGTGGTGATCTTCGTCTGCGGACGAAAATCCTCAAACGGAAAGGTCCTTTCCGAGGTGTGCCGCAGGGCCAATCCAAAGACCCACGTCGTCGAGGAGGCGGAAGAGGTCGAGGCCGGCTGGTTCGAAGGTGCCGGAAGCGTCGGCATCTGCGGAGCCACCTCCACCCCCAAATGGCTCATGCAACAGGTGGCCGAAGTCATCGAGGAACAGGAGAGCCGGGCATTGCGGAGGGAATAGGCGCGGCGGAAGAGGCTCGGCAAAAGAGACAAAACATCGGCAAAAGAGACAAAACAAAAGAGGCGCGACGGACAAAACCCGAAAGAACCGACCGCAACCGGCAACGACGGGATCCGTCCGCAAGACAAAACAAACAGTATGGAAAGAGGGGCCGCAGGAAAGAGCCCGACCCAAACGACAGAAAAGACCGAAAAACACGAATCGCCATGAAATACTTCATTCGCTCGTTAAAATATTTCTGCGCCCTGTGCGTTCTCTGTATAGCGATCATGTATCTGAACCGACTCGTCGGAACCGCCCGGCTCACCGTCCCGGAGACCTTCGAGGTGATGTTCCATACCCCCCGAGGCATGATGCTCCCGGTGGTGATCCTGTTGCTCGCGGCCTTTTATCCCAAGTTCGGATTCGTCGTGCGGCAGGTCGAAGGCGACATCGTCGAGAATCGCAAGCAGATCCTCAACGCCTTCCGCTCCGAAGGCTTTTCGCTCCGCAGCGAAGACGAAGAGGGCATGATCTTCCGCGCAGACAACTGGGGTAAAAAAATCCTCCTGCTCGGAGAGGACGAACTCAAAGTTTCACAATACGGACAATGGATCCGAATCGAGGGAATTCGCCGTGGCGTCGCCCGCGTACAGTATCGCCTCGATTCCTACCTGGAGATGATTCACCATGAAAAGAATGAATAGAAAATACTGCCCTCTGGCCCTGGCTTCGGGACTCGTTGCCATCGCCGCCGTCACGATCTTCGCCGCCCGGAACGACTTCGGGCTCGGACGCAACATGGAGATCACCGTCAACATGATGCGGGAACTTGCCCTCAACTATGTCGATCCGGTCGATCCCGACCGCCTCATGGAGGGTGCCGCCGCAGGAATGGTCAACGACCTGGACCCCTACACGGAGTACATCCCCGAGAAGGGAATGCAGGATTTCGAACTCCTGACCACCGGCAAATACGGCGGAATCGGAGCCCTTATCCGTCAGAAGGAGGATTACGTCCGCATCGCTCAACCCTACGAGGGCTCCCCCGCCGACCGGGCCGGACTCAAGATCGGAGACAAGATCCTCGCCATCGACGGCAAGGATGCCAAGGGTTTTACGACCGAACAGGTCTCGAACCGTCTCAAGGGAGAGCCCGGCAGCAAGGTCCGCGTCACGGTCGAGCACCTCGACGGCTCCCGTGAAACGCAAACGATCCGACGGCAGCGGATTGCAATCCCCGGAGTCCCCTATGCCGGATGGATTGCGGACGGTATCGGATACATCCGTCACAGCGACTTCACAGAAGGGTGTTACGAGGAGATGCGCGCCGCCATCGAACGGCTGCGCAACGAGGGTGAGCTCAAGGGCCTCGTCCTCGACTACCGATCCAACGGCGGCGGAATCATGCAGGAGGCCGTCAAGATCCTCGGCATGTTCGTCCCGAAAGGCACCGAGGTCGTCAGCACAAAGGGACGAACCGAAGAGTCCAGGCAGGTCTTCCCCACCAACACCGAACCGGCCTTCCCGGATCTGCCGCTCGCCGTGCTCATCAACGGGAGTTCCGCTTCGGCAGCCGAAATCGTCTCCGGAGCCCTGCAGGACCTCGACCGTGCCGTGTTGATCGGTCAGCGGAGCTTCGGCAAGGGCCTCGTGCAATCCACCAAGCCCCTCGGATACAACACCATGCTCAAGCTGACCACGGCAAAATACTATATCCCCTCGGGACGCTGCATCCAGGCCATCGACTACTCCCACTCACAAGAGGGTGATATCCGCACGATCCCCGATTCGCTGATCTCCGAATTCGCGACACGCGCCGGGCGCAAAGTCTACGACGGGGGCGGCATCATGCCCGATATCCGGACCGAACCCGAATATATTTCGCGATTTGCCGTGACGCTCTATGCCATGGGATTCATCGAGGACTTCGGGGACGAATACACCCGGCGCAATCCCGGGCAGCAGATCGACATCCGCACCTTCTCGATCTCGGAAAAGGACTACGACGACTTCACCGCCTTCATGAAGGACAAGAAGGTCCCCTATGAGTCGGATACACGCCGGGCATTGAAGGCTCTGAAAAAAGCCGCGGAAGAGGATCGTTTCGCGGACCTCAAGGAGCGCTTCGAAAAGGTCGAGGCCGAACTGAAGGACGATACCCAGACCAACCTCGAAACCTACCGCGAACAGATCATCGAGACGATCAACAACGATATCGTGATGCGACACGGCTATCAGGCCGGAGTCATCGAACACTCCCTGCCCAACGACGTCGAAGTGAAACGGGCCCTCGAGGTGCTCGCAAACCCCGAGGAGTATCACCGTATCCTCGCCGAACAGGATACGCCCCGCAAATAAATCCGTAAAAGCAATCCGGACCGGAGATGAAATTCCGCATCAACAAGTTCTCGTTCCGAAACCGCGTCGTCGTCATCGTCGTCGGACTCGCACTCGGAGCCCTGTCGCTCCTCTACACCAACGAGATGGCCCGGAAACTCAAGGGAAAGGAACAACACGACGTGGCTCTCTGGGCACACGCCATGGAACGCGTGAGCCGCGATATCATGGGCACCATCCAGGATCCGCTCATCGCCGACATCATGTCCACGGGAAACAACATCCCGTTCATCATCACCAACGAAAACCTCGAGGTCGTAAACTCCCACCTCGTTCCGGAAAAGATCATCGACCATCCCGACCGGCTCCGCAAACAACTCGACAAGTTCATGTCCGAGAATCAGCCCATTCCCGTACGGTTCCGATTCTCCACGGAGCACTACCATCTGATCTTCTACGGAAAATCGGCGCTGCTCAAGTCGCTGTACTACTTCCCGTACATTCAGATTCTCGTCATCGCGATATTCATCATTCTGGGATTCATCGCCTTCCGTTCGTCAAAACACGACGAACAGAATCGCGTCTGGATCGGACTCGCCAAGGAGACCGCCCATCAGTTGGGAACCCCCACCTCCTCGCTGCTCGGGTGGATCGAGTATCTCCGCTCGCAGGATATCGACCAGACGGCCGTCGAGGAGATGAACAAGGACCTCACCCACCTGATGAAGATCACGGACCGATTCTCCAAGATCGGATCCGAAACCCCGCTTACTCCGGCAAACATCAACGAAGTGGTCGGAGAATCGGTCATGTACTTCCGCAAACGCATCCCTCGAAACGTTACGCTCGATTACAACGGACTGGCCATCGCTCCCGTCCAGGCCAATATCAACGCCGCCCTGTTCGAGTGGGTGGTCGAGAACCTCATGAAGAATTCGCTCGACGCCCTGCAGGGACACGGAGCCATCGACGTAAGGATCTCCTCGGACGACAAACAGGTGATGATCGACGTCAAGGATACCGGGAAAGGGATTCCCAAAAGCAACTGGAAGCGCATCTTCGAACCCGGATTCACGACCAAGACCCGAGGTTGGGGACTCGGACTCTCGCTCTCGCGGCGCATCGTCGAAGAGTACCACCAGGGGAAGATTGCCGTGATCGACTCCGAAATCGGGAAGGGTACCACCATTCGGATCACCCTTAAACGGACCTTTGCGGGATGAGGCAGGGACAGGTACATAGCGGAAGCAAGGCCTCGGTTTCCGAAACGGATTCACAGACAATCAAAAAGAGCGATTCCCGGAATACAGTCCGGGGTTTGCAGGAGCACAAAAGTTCCGTACGGTCCGGAAAAGAGGCGTCGAACACCGGAGAATCGAACATGCTGCATCAGAGCACCGCGATCTCGGACCGTTCCGAGGCCGATCCGGCAGACGCAGGAGTCTCGGAAGGCACGGCGGTCTCAGATGACACGGCAGTTTCGGAGGGCACAGCAGTTTCGGGGGGTACTGCAGTTTCGAGAAGCGCGGGAGGCGATTCTCCAGCTCCGGTGAGTGATTCTCTTGCCTTCAGAAGGGACTCCCTGCACGCCACACCGCTCGAATCCTGGCACTTCTCCCATCTGGACTCCCTGTGTTTCGGATGGTGCGGCAAACGCCACGATGCAACTTCGGAGGTTTGCTGGCGCGACACCTCGGCAACGGCTCTCTTCGGGCACGAATCCTGTCTCGTACAACCCGAACGGATCGAACGCCCCGCCGGAGCCTCGCTCACGGATAACGCCGTATTTCAGGGCTTCGTGCTGCTGCTTGCGGCCACCTACGCCACACTCCTCTATCGGAATCTCGGAGACGTCAAGACCCTGCTGAACAGAATATCCCGCGAATCGGCCTCGGGAGAGCGCCTCAGCGAAGAGCCCGGAGCCAGCGGCTTCTCCCGGTTCCTGAATGTCTCGACGGCAATCGGCATGCTCTTCATGGGGGTCATCGTCGTCAAATACGGCGACACGCTCATGCCGCCCGAGCTCGGCAAGGCCCTCTCACACGGAGCCGTTCTCGCCCTGAGCCTCCTGGCAACTCTCGCCTGGTTCCTCATCATCCTCTTCCAGTCCTCGGCCATCCGGATTGCCGGAGCAATCACGCTCTCCCAAGATTTCATCACACAACTCGCCCTGTTGCGCCGAACCTATTTCGCACTCGCCGTCCTCATCACCTCGCCTCCTTTGCTGCTCTTCGCGCTCTGTCCCCGCGGAACCGGAGGCGTATGGTTCATCTGCGTGGCCGTGGAATTGATCATTACGGCCGTTTTATACCTTAAGGAATCCCTGAACCTCTTTATTTCTAAAAAAATTTCGATTTTGCATTGGTTTTTGTACCTTTGCACCGTAGAAGTCTTCCCAATCAGCCTTTTATGGCTCTTGGCGACAAGATGAAACACGAAGATAAATCTAAACATCCGCAACGTTGAAAGTTAAGAGTCTATTGGTTTCGCAACCGAGACCCGCAATCATCGAAAAGTCTCCGTTCTTCGAATTGGCCCAGAAATACCAGGTCGAAGTGGCATACAAGCCTTTTATACGGGTGGAAGGGGTCTCTCTGAAAGAGTTCCGGGCACAAAGAATCGAAATCCTCGCCCATACGGCCGTGATCTTCACCTCCCGGACTACCGTCGACAGTTTCTTCCATATCTGCGAGGAGGCGCGTATCACGGTTCCCGAGACCATGAAGTACATCTGCCAGACCGAGGCCGTCGCCCTCTATCTCCAGAAGTACATCGTATACCGCAAACGCAAGATATCCTTTGCGGACGGTTCCTTCACCTCGCTCGTTGAACTCATCATCAAACACAAGGAGGAGAAGTTCCTCCTCGCCCTGAGCGAACCCCACAAACCCGAGCTCCCCGAGACCCTCGCCAAACTCAAACTCGCCGTCGATCCCGTGATCCTCGCCCGAACGGTTGCCAGCGATCTCGAGGCCATCAAAATGGAGGAGTACGACCTGCTGGCTCTCTATTCTCCGTCGGATGTCAAGGCTTTGGTCGAAAAATTCGGAACCGAAGAGTTGCCGGCTGTCGCCGTATTCGGAGAAGGAACGCTCAAGGCCGCTCTTGAAGCCGGCATTCAGGTCCTGGCAAATGCCCCCACCCCCGAGGCTCCCTCGATGGTCAAGGCCATCGATCTGCTCATCCAGAAGATTCAGAAGGGTGACGAAATCGCCCCCGTGGAACTCGTGACCGATGCACGCAAGGAGGAGTTCATCCGTACGCAGCAGCACAAACTCGCAAAAAAAAGCCGCGTACGTCGTATTCCTGCCGCTGAAACCAATAAATAAGGGATAATCCATCCCAGAATCAAAATTTCAAACCGTATGTCCTCGCACTCGCTTCCCCGCAACGAAAGACTTCGCTCGCTGGGAGCGGTGCGTCGACTTTTTGAAGCCGGAGAGAGCGGATTCACTTTCCCGTTCCGGTATGTCTGGTTCGCAGAACCCGATACGGAACGAAGCGTCGAGGTGCTCTTCTCCGTCCCGAAGAAGTTCCACAAAAGGGCCAACAAGCGGAACCTTCTCCGCAGAAGAACCAAGGAGGCATACCGTCTCCAGAAACAGATCCTTACGGAGGGCCTCCCGCAGAATCTCGATCTCGCACTCATCTACTCCTCGAAAGAGATCCTCTCCGCAAAATCCATCGCTCATGCCGTACACCGGATTCTGGAATCGGTTGCTGAGCGTCTGTAAGCGGATCTGCGCCCTGCCGCTGATCATTCTGGTCCGCTTCTACCAGCTCTGCATATCCCCCTTCACGCCTCCCGCGTGCCGGTTTACCCCCACCTGCTCGCAATATGCCCTCGAGGCCCTGCGGAAACACGGGCCCATCAAGGGCCTCTGGCTCACGATACGCCGGCTCGCACGTTGTCATCCCTGGGGCGGAAGCGGATACGACCCTGTCCCGTAAGAGTTGCGAAAGGACGACAAAAAAGGCCGGTCTGTCTCCAAACCGGCCCGAAAAGTTGCGTCACTCTCACTGGTCCTGAATTCGTTTTCTTCCGTTCGCAAAGATCGTGCCCGCCAGGCAAATAAACAATCCCGACCCCAACTATTCGGATCGGGATTGAGATAAAAAACGCTTTTTACAGGATCGGAGGCTAAAATCAATCCGAAAAGTCAGAACAACCCTCCTCCGGGGTCTCGAATTCGAGCGTTGCATGGCAAACCCCCTGCTCGTGAAGCAGCCGCTTCAGGTCGTGCTTGACCTGCTCCTGCTCCCGGAGATCCGGCACCACAACATGTGCCGTCAGTGCATTTTCCGTCGTGCTGAGCGCCCAGACATGCACGTGATGCACCGCACGCACGCCTTCGACCATCGACATCCGGTGCTTCAGATCCGAAACGTCGATACCCTCCGGCACGCCGTCGAGCGACAGTCGCAGACTGGCCCGCGTCAACGACCAGACCGACATGACGATCACTCCGGCAACGGCCAGACCCACCACCGGATCGATCCACGTCCATCCCGTCCACGTGATCACCACTCCCGAAAGAAGCACCCCCACAGAGACCAAAGCATCGGCCGCCATGTGCAGATAGGCCCCCTTGACGTTCAGATCCCGCTCCTTGTCCTTCACGAACAGCCACGCCGTGAAGCCGTTGACCAGCACGCCTATTCCCGCCGTCCAGGCGATCGCACCACCGACAACCGGCTCGGGATACAACATCCGGCCGATACTCTCGGCGATGATCACCCCCACGGCAATGAGCAGAATCACCGAATTGAGCAGCGAAATCAACACCGTGCTCTTCTTATAGCCATACGTATAACGCGGAGTGGCGTGGGCCTGGGCCAGCCGGAAGGCCAGCATCGCCAACAGCAGGCTCGCCACATCCGACAGGTTGTGCCCGGCATCCGAAAGAAGACCCATCGACCCGTACCACAGGCCGACGGCAAATTCCACGACGACGAAGCCCGCATTGAGCGAAATGCCCCACAGAAAGGCCCGGTTCAGCGAGGTCAACGCGTGGGTATGGGAATGCGTGTGGGAATGAGGTTGGTGGTTATGTATCATGGCTGCTTATGTTTCCGGAATGGTATCCCGGATCTCCGAAAGTTCAACCAGTTTGTTCACGATGGCGTAGATCGTCAGACCCGCCGCAGAGTGGATCTGCAGCTTCGCGGCGATGTTCCGCCGGTGCGTGATGACCGTGTGGGCCGAAATGCAGAGCGCTTCGGCGATCTGTTTGTTCGTCATTCCCTTCACCACGCAGACGATGATCTCCTTCTCCCGGGCACTCAGCGCTTCGGATTTCGGGGCCCGGGGACCCTGCGCCGCAAGACGCTCCACGGCCGGAACAAAGATCTCGTCCTCAACGGCATTGTGCGACGCCAGCTCCTGTTCGCACGTGAAGATGTCGAACAACACGCCGTTCAGTTCGTTCGTACTCCCCGAAGGGTAGTATTTGATGATGATGTTCTTCAGTTCGCGCAGCTTGGCGTCCACCTGGTCGTGCTGGCGCCGGAAGATCTCCATCGAGTAGGCCGTACTCTTCTCCCCCGCAAGCAGCGACTCCACGTAGGGAAAAACCGTCTCCTCCTCATAGGCCATGTGCCGCTGCACCTCCGCAACATATTCGTCAAAAAAGCGCAGGATCGCAAACGAAACGTCACTCTGCGAGCAATCCACCGCCTCGATCAGCTTGCGCCGGATCGCCGGAAGCCGGAAATCCAGAAAATAACCGTGCGAATTGTGCAGGTAGTCCGTCAGGGAACGTACCGAGACCTCGCCGGCCAACTCCTCGCCGATGCCGAAATTCATCAACAGATTCACGACGGCCAAAAACGTCGCCGTATCGACCTGATTGTCGCTGCATACCTCCGCGATCGTCTTGTCCCCGAAACCCAGTGCAATGCCGAAACGGCTCATCACCTGAAGCACGGGGTAACGGTCGCAAACCAGGTCGCACATGCGGTCTTCACCGCCATATCCTCCGGATTTATACATAAAAACAGGTATTTTTTTCTGCGCCGTAAAGGTAACTCCGGCAAGTGGCATGCCGCAATACCCATTTTACGGTATTTTCAGCGACGCCCGATATCCGTATAGGTCGTCTGGAGCATCGTCCGGCCCACATCCAGCAGTTCGGGATTCGTCGACGTCACCACCTGATCGCCCGTGGCATCCCACACGGCCGTCCCGAGGGAATCGACCACTCCGAAACCGTCGTTGAAGGTGTAATAGGCGAACTTCCGCGGCGGGGCCGGTGCGAAGAGATCCTTGCTGTAGTCGAAATCGGCATGCGGCAGATTCAGTTGTCCGAGCAGCGTCGCAGCCAGGTCAATCTGCGAAGCATACGTCTCCACGACACAGGGTTCGGAGACCGCACCACCCGTCCAGATCATCGGAATCCGGTGACGCAGCGGCTCGTTATAGGTCAGCGTCCGCGGGTAGGGATAGCCATGGTCCGCGACAAGGATCACCAGGAGATTCTCCCAGGCCCCGGAGGCCTTCAGCCGGTCGACCATCCGTCCCACGCAATCGTCCGAAAAGGCCATCGCATTCAAGACCGGATCCGCAAACTTCGAATAGGGAACGTCAAAGGGCTTGTGGCTGCTCAGCGTCAGCAGACCCGCAAGGAAGGGTTCTCCCTGCCCAGCGAGCGAGATCACCCGATCGGCGAACCAGTCGCACATCAGCGCATCGTCGTAACCCCAGTCCGACGGAGCCGTATCGAACGAGAGATCCTTCTGCCAGATCAGCTCCTGCCATCCCGTGGCGTACATGTACGATGCCTGGTTCGTGAAGTTCAGGTCCCCGCCGTAGGAGAAACTCGTCGCATAACCCGCCCCAGCCATCGATCGGGCAATGGAGGGCAGGTTGTGGCTCTTGGCCGGAAGTTTCATGATCGACATGCGCGTCTGGGCCGGAAACCCGCTCAGAAGAGCGACTTCCCCACGGTCCGTACGGTACGAATTGGCAAAGAAATTCTCGAACCAGACCCCTTCATGCTTCAGACGCTGCATGTTCGGCATCACGGGTTCTCCGTCGACCGTCTCGTCCATCACCGTGCGGGCAAAGCTCTCCAGAATCACCAGCACCACATTCGGACGTTCGGTCGTCAGAACCCGCCGCTCGGGGCCTTCTGCACCGGGGGCGTTTCCCCGCAGCAGCTCAAACCGGGCAGCACGTTCCGACTCCTCGTAGAAAGGGTATTCGGCCGCATAATCCACGTTCTGATCCCCCAGGCTTGAAAGAAACGAAAAGACGGGGTTCGTCGCGGCATGATTCAGAAACATCGTAGAGCTGAAGTAGACCTTCGAGACATTGGCCGTCGAGGCTCCCGTTCCGCCACGGATCGCCAGGAAGTCGAAGCCCGCCAGCAACAGCATCGCCAGACTCCCCACAGCAGCCGCGCGCCATCCCGCAGGCTCTCCGTCAAAGAGGCGGAGGGCCCGGCGGTAAAGCCCGATCATCAGGGTCGCATAGACCGCGGCCAGCAGCGTCTGACGTACCCCGAGCCAGAAATCAACGCTCGCCATCGCCTCCTTCGGATCCGACAGGTAGATCAGAATCGTCGAGTCCAGGCGGAAGCCCCAATGTTCATAAAGCGCAATGTCGACGGCAAAGATCACCGCCGTCAGGATGGCGACCAGAACGAAATAGGCCGTCAAAAGCCCCCGCCAAAGTCGTTCGGGGAGGCGCACCCACATCGAAACAAGCGTAACGAGCAACGGCAGCACCGTCACGTAGCCCGCCACGGTCATATCCAGCGAAAGCCCGTGCCACAGCACCTCCAGCCACTCCTTGAGGCCCGCTCCGGAAGCCTCCACGGCATACCACGCCAGAAAAACCGGCTTCTGAAGTGCCATCACGAAGACCGTAACGACAAAGGTGCACAGGACAAATCCGAATTTCCGTCGCATCTCGCTCAGATCTTCTCGCCGTAGGCCAGATCCCCCGCGTCGCCGATCCCCGGAACGATATACGACCGCGAGGTCAACTCCTCATCCACAACCGCCGTCCAGATCGTCGTGCTCTGGCGAGGCATGTGCTTCATCGCATAGTCAACCCCCTGCTCGCTGGCGATCACCGCCGCAACGTGCGTATGGGCCGGCGTTCCGCCCTTCTCGCACAACGCATTGTAGGTCAGAACAAGCGACGAGCCCGTTGCCAGCATCGGATCCACAAGCAGCAGCGTCTTCCCCTCCAGACTCCCGCACGAAATATACTCTACCTTGACCTTGAACTTCCCGTCCTTCGTACTCTTGCGGTAGGCCGATACGAAGGCGTTCTGCGCATCATCGAAATAGTTCAGAAAACCCTGATGGTAGGGAAGACCCGCCCGCAGAATCGTCGCAATGACCAACTCATCGTCGATCACCTGAACCGTAGCCTCGCCAAGCGGCGTCTCAACGACCTGCGGCCGGTAATGCAGCGCCTTCGAAATCTCGTAGGCCGTGATCTCTCCGATCCGTTCCATATTCCGCCGGAAGCGCATCGAATCCTTCTGGATCTCCCGATCGCGAATCTGGGCTATGAACCGATTCAGCACGGTGTTCTGTTCTGAGAGTACGTGAAGTGTCATAAAATCAGAGTGTTGGTTAGTCAATAGAGAAAGTTGTTGAACGGATAACGCCCGGCGTGGATCTCACGCACCATTCCGTACAGGTCCGAACGGAATTTTTCCAGGTTGATCCGTTGCAACGCCGACAGGAAGATACACGGCGTATTGGCCTGTGCGATCCAGCTCTTTTTCAGATCCTCCAAAGAGCGGTTCTCCCGTGTCGCGGGCGTCAGGTCATCCGCAGCCTTCTCCACCCAGGAGTAGGCATCCACCTTGTTGAAAACCAGATAGACCGGTTTGTCCCCCGCGCCGATCTCCTGTAGCGTCTGCTTCACCACGGCGATCTGATCCTCGAACTGAGGGTGCGAAATGTCCACCACGTGCACCAGCAGGTCCGCCTCCCGCACCTCGTCCAGCGTCGACTTGAACGACTCGATCAGTTCGGTCGGCAGTTTGCGGATGAAACCCACCGTATCCGAAAGCAGGAAGGGCAGATTATCGAAGACCACCTTCCGGACCGTCGTGTCCAGCGTAGCAAAGAGTTTGTTCTCCGCAAAGACATCGCTCTTCGAAATCAGGTTCATCAGCGTCGATTTGCCGACGTTCGTATAGCCCACCAGCGCCACACGCACCAGCGCCCCGCGGTTCGATCGCTGGACGGCCATCTGGCGGTCGATCTTCTTCAGATCCTCCTTCAGTTTGGCGATCCGGTTGCGGATGATGCGCCGGTCGGTCTCGATCTCCCGCTCTCCGGCTCCACCGCGCGTTCCCGTACCGCCGCGCTGCCGTTCAAGGTGGGTCCAGAGTCCCGAAAGACGGGGCAGCATGTATTCGTAGTTGGCCAGCTGCACCTGCGTCTTCGCATAGGCTGTCTGCGCCCGCGAAAGAAAGATGTCCAGAATCAGCCGCGTACGGTCCAGCAGGCGGCAGGGTAGCTCCTTCTCGATATTGCGCGTCTGCGACGGAGTAAGTTCATCGTCGAAGATCACCACGTCGATCTCCTGCTCCTTGCAGTATTCGACGATCTCGTTCAGTTTTCCCGGGCCCACGTAGATCCGGGCCGAAGGTTGCGGCAGTCGCTGCGTAAAGCGTTTTACGGCCCGAATATCGGCCGTCTCGGCCAGAAACTCCAACTCGTCAAGGTATTCGTCCGCCTGACGGGCATCCTGATTGTCACGGACGACGGCCACCAATACGGCTCGTTCCCGCGGATCCGACACCGGATCTTTCGGTTGAGGGGTTTGTCTCTGTTCTTCCAAAATCCTGTTCTTCTATGATCTCCGCCCGCAGGGAGAAAAAATCTCCGAAAACGGGAGATTTCCCGACCCGGCGGGCAGATCCCATGTTACAAAAAGGGTATCCTCCACGAAGCAGGATACCCTATATTCCCATGATCCGAAGATCCGCATCAGTTCTGCACGCGGAAGTCTACCGGCAGCGTATACTTCACACGTACAACCTGATTACGCTGTTTGCCCGGCGTCCATTTCGGCGACTTGCTCAGCACGCGGATCGCCTCATCGGAAAGCGAACGGTCCGGAGTCTGCAGCACCTGGATATTGGTCAGACGTCCGTCCTTCTCGATCACAAACGACAGAACCACACGTCCCTGGATACCGTTCTCGAGGGCAATCTGCGGGAACTTCACATTCTGCTGAACCCATGCACGGAACGTATTCAGGTCGCCGCCCTGGAACGAGGGCATCGTCTCGGCGATCAGGAACGGCTGGTCGTCCTCGACAACCTCCTCCTCAACACCGACCGTCTGTACGACCTCCACATCCTCGTCAAACTCCGTAAAGTCGACCTCCGTGGTGATCTTCGTATCGTTGGTCACGACCTGAAGCAGGTCGGCGATCACCTTCACCTCCACCTTTCTGGGAGGCTCGGGCGGTTTCTGATCCTGACGCGTAATCTCTACGATCTGCTCTTCGACGATAGCCGTCTGCAGGTCAATCTTCTCGACTCGCTTCTCTTTCGGCGTATACGAGAAGGCCACGATCACAAGCAAGAGCGATACGACAAGACCGATCTCAAGCAAAAGGCCCCGTTTGTTCTTCAGGTCCGCTTTGGGTGATTTTTTGATTTCCATATTTCAAGTTTTAATTGTTCCAACGTGTTTCCGGGTGGTTTCAAACCGCTCCGAAAGGCTTCTCCTCCTCCCCTTTCCGACCGGTTCATACATGGCGCAGCCGCTCTCCCTCTCCCTCCATTGCACCTGCAGGCGCGCTATGCAGCACAAATATAGGGATAAAAATTCAAAATCGAGCACCCACACATAAAAAACTTTACTTTTTTGCCTACTTTTGTCTCCGGAAACAAAACCGTCTGATGCAAAAATGACCGCTCCGGAGTCGTTGTACGGGAAAAATCCCGAAGAAATCGCCGCCCTCTGCAACGAGTTGGGCATGCCGCGCTTCTCGGCCCGGCAGATCGTCCGCTGGCTCTACGTACGACACGTGGAGGACCCCCTGCAAATGACCGACCTCTCGGCTGCAAACAGGCAACGCCTGGCCGAACGGTTTACCCCCGTCCTCTCCGCGCCGGAGCGCGAAACCCGCTCCGCAGACGGAACCAAGAAATACCTCTTCCGCACCCTCGAAGGACACTTCATCGAATCGGCATACATCCCCGACGGAGAGCGCGCCACGCTCTGTGTCTCCTCGCAGGCCGGATGCCGGATGGGGTGCCGTTTCTGCGCCACGGGGCGTCAGGGTCTCCAACAGTCGCTCTCGGCAGCCGAAATCCTTAACCAGATCGTCTCCCTGCCCGAACGCGACCGACTCACGAACCTCGTCTTCATGGGAATGGGTGAACCGCTCGACAATCTGGACAATGTGCTGCGGGCCCTTGAAATCCTTACGGCCGAGTGGGGATTCGCCTGGTCCCCGACCCGCATCACCCTCTCCACGGCCGGTGTCGTACCCCATTTGCGTCGTTTCCTCGACCTCTCGAAGGTCCATCTGGCCGTCAGTCTCCACAACCCCTTTGCGGACGAACGCGCCGAAATCATGCCCGTCGAAAAGGCCTGGCCCATCGCTCAGGTGGTCGATATTCTGCGTGAATACGATTTCACCCACCAGCGAAGGGTCTCGTTTGAATACATCGTCATGAGCGGGCTGAACGACTCGCCCCGACACATCCGCGAACTCTCGCGCCTGTTGAACGGAATCAAGTGCAGGATCAATCTGATCCGTTTCCACAAAATACCCGATTCTCCCTATTTCTCACCCGATTCCGAAGCGATGATCCGATTCCGCGATGCGTTGACGGCCCGCGGTATTCAAACCACCATCCGTGCCTCCCGCGGCGAGGACATCCAAGCTGCCTGCGGACTGTTAAGCACCCGGCTAAGAGCCGGGATTTAGAGGGCAATAGATGCTGCATCGGGATTCCGGACCCCTCACCGCCCCGGCTAAGAGCCGGGCTTTAGAGGGCAATAGATGCTGCACCGGGATTCCGAACCTCACTCCGCCCCGGCCACGAGCCGGGCTTTAGAGGGCAATAGATACTGTACCGGGATTCCGGACCCCGCTCCGTCCCAGCCACAAGCTGGGCTTTAGAGGACAATAGATACTGTACCGGGATTCCGGACCTCACTCCGCCCCGGCCACGAGCTGGGCTTTAGAGGACAATAGATACTGTACCGGGATTCCGGACCCCGCTCCGCCCCGGCTAAGAGTCGGGCTTTAGAGGGCAAAGGTTGCGACATCGGGATTCCGGCACTCATTGCGCTCCGGCCAGAGACCGGACTTTAAATTAGAGGAGAGGAGCAAGTGAAAGCAACCGACAAAAAAGATTGAGTCGGCATATAACCAATACGAAAAACAAGCCGAAGAATCCTAAAAGCGGTTTTCCAAACCGCTCACCGAGGTATAGACAACTTTCTTTGTCTCGAAGAAGGGATCGTCGAAGAATTCCGAAATCGAATAGAGCCGCCACCGTTTGCCCGTGCGAGCCAGCTCCTCGGCCAGATCGCCGCCCTTCAGGTAAAGGATGCCGTTGGGCAAAGTGCCTTTCTGTCCCGGCTCGATCTTCTTCCAGATCCACGAGACGAACTCCGGCATCGCCGTTACAGCCCGCGAAACCACGTAGTCGAAGCGCTCCTGCAGTGTCTCGACCCGCACGCACCGCGGCGTCACGTTCTCCAGACCCAGACTCCGTGCCACACCCTCGACCACCGTGATCTTCTTGCGGATCGAGTCCGCCGCCGTAAAGTGCGCCTCCGGGAAGAGGATCGCCAGCGGAATCGACGGAAAGCCGCCTCCGCATCCCACATCGAGAATCCGTGCCCCGGCATCGAACCGGCAAACCTTCGCAATAGCCAGCGAATGAAGCACATGACGCACATAAAGTTGATCGAAATCCTTGCGCGAAACCACATTGATCTTCGCATTCCACTCGGCATAGAGGTCGTACAATGCGGCAAGACGCTCTCGCTGAAGGGCGTCGAGTTCAGGAAAGTATTCGTAGATCTTCTCCAGGTCGGTCATCGTCGTTTCTGTTTTTTCGGTTCGGATTCGCCGCCGGGCTCCTTCACCGGCTCTCGCCCTCGGCAATCAGGCGGCACATCTGCTCCCGGGCCCGGTGGATCTGCGTCTTCACAGTCCCCAACGGCAGCGAAAGTTTCGCCGCAATCTCCTCGTAGGAGTATTCGTCAAAGAAGCGCATCACGATCAGCTGCCGATAGCGGGGGGCCAATCGTTCGAGGTAATGTTCGATCTGCGTCCGCTGCTGCAGGTTGATGACACTCTCCTCCGGAGTCGGAGCATTCGAGGCCGGAGCCGCAAAACGATCGTCGATCGACAGATCATCCTGCCGACGGCGCACGAAGTCAATGAACGTGTTCCGCGCAATCGTGTAGACCCATTGTCCGAAGGTATAATCCTTGCTATAGCGATGCAGGTTGATATAGACCTTGATGAAGGTCTCCTGCAACAGATCGTCGGCATCGTTCGTGCCTCCGAGCCGCTGCACGAAGAGACGGTGAATCGCATCCCGATAGCGGTTGAACAGATACTCGAAGGCCGTATCGTCCCCCTGGAGCGTCCGTACCACCAGATCCCGGTCTTCGGCTACGATATAGTCGGCTATCTCCATACCCGATCGTCCCGACGCAACAACATTATGCCCAAAGCCGCCGCCCACAGCGGACTCAACAGATCATACAGGAAGTAACGCCCCGCAATCCGCTCCTCACCCAGACGTCGGGCAATGCGGCGAACCTCCCACGCCACGATACCGTAGCGGAGCAGCACCAGAAACGCCACACCAAGCTTGTACTCCAACGGCATGACCGCCAGACCGCAGATCGCCGTCAGGAAAAAGAGACTCCGCGAGCCCAACTCCCAGCGAACGTAGCTCTTCACCCCCGACGGGTAGAAGCGGAACGAGGAGCCGTAATAGCGCAACTGGCTCATCCACCACCCCAGGCCGCCCCAGGTCTTCTCACGAAGCGTAGCTCGCGGCGAAAGAATCACGCTCACATTGTCGCGCGTCATGACACGCTGCATGAAGAGATCATCCTCACCGATATTCATATTCAGGTGGTCGAAGCCGTTGACGCCGAAATAGAGACGTTTGGTAAAACCCAGGTTGTGGAGCGTACCCCGATAGGCGCGGTTCCGCACCGCACGCGCAAGCCACTGGGCCGAATGCATCATCCGCCACGTCCGCATCAGGTAGTTCGCAAATCCCTTCCGGCGCTCGATCCCGCAGTATCCCACAACGATCTCTCCGCGCATGAAGCCCTTGGCCATCAACGTCAGCCAGCGATCCGTCTGCGGGATCGCATCCGTCGAGGTGAAGATCAGATGTTCGTAGTGCGCCGACTTGATCCCCACGTTGAGCGCCATTTTCCGCGAAATCGGAAAGCGGGGATCCAGGTGGATCTTCGTCGTCGTAATCTGAGGAAACGACTGTTTGAGGCGCGTCAGATCCTCATAAAAGTCCGTATCGTGCCCCACGTAGACGATCACCACCTCGAAATCGGGGTAGGCCTGCGCCAGAATCAACGGAAGGCGCTCCTCGACAAACGAGTAATCCTCCGAGAACAACGGAACCACAACCGACACCGGAGGCTCCCGGTCAAGCGTCACCGCCCGACGGTTGTTCTTGTAGCCGGAGATCCGTCCGTAAACAAAAATATAGTAGTAGAGCTGTACGCCGAACATCAAAAGCAGGAACCCTGCAAGCGCAAGCCCCTCCCAGCCATAGCCAGCCAGAATTTGTTCGAAGATCTGCATATTGACAAAATATGCGCAAAGATACGAATATTTTGTGTATTTTTGCCGAATAGATACGTATGAAATTTACCCTGCAACATAAAGACCCCGCCTCCCGGGCCCGGGCCGGTGAGATCATCACCGACCACGGGAAGATCCTTACGCCGATCTTCATGCCCGTAGGAACCGCTGCGACCGTCAAGGGAATCTTCCACCGAGATGTCCGCAACGAGGCTCATGCACAGATCATTCTGGCAAACACCTACCACCTCTATCTGAGACCCGGCATGGAGATCATCGAACGGGCCGGCGGCGTGCACCGCTTCTCGACCTGGGACGGTCCGATGCTTACCGACAGCGGAGGATTTCAGGTCTTCTCCCTGGCCGACTGCCGCAAACTCAAGGAGGAAGGGTGTCATTTCCGTTCGCACATCGACGGATCGAAGCACCTGTTCACCCCCGAAAGCGTCATCGACACCGAACGCACGATCGGTGCCGACATCATGATGGCCTTCGACGAGTGCCCGCCCGGAGACGCTCCGCGCGAATACGCCGCCAAGTCGCTGGCGCTCACCGAACGCTGGCTCGACCGCTGCTTCAACCGCTATCATCAGACCTCACCCAAATACGGGCACTACCAGGCGTTGTTCCCCATCGTCCAGGGATGCACCTATCCCGACCTGCGGGCCCACGCCGCCGAAAACGTCAAGCAATACGACGCCGACGGATATGCCATCGGCGGACTGGCCGTCGGGGAACCCACCGAGGTGATGTACGAAATGATCGAGGTGGTCAACGCCATCCTCCCCGAAGACCGTCCCCGTTATCTGATGGGGGTCGGTACGCCGGTCAATATCCTCGAGGGTATCGAACAGGGCGTCGACATGTTCGACTGCGTGATGCCCACACGAAACGGACGGAACGGCCAGCTCTTCACCGCCGAAGGCATCATCAACATCCGCAACAAAAAGTGGGAGGACGACTTTTCACCCATCGACCCCGACGGAACGGCTTTCGTCGATACGCTCTACTCGAAGGCCTATCTGCACCACCTGTGCGTCTGCGGAGAGATGCTCGCCGCGCAGATCGCCTCCCTGCACAACATCGCATTCTATCTGCGACTCGTCGGCAAAGCCCGCAGCCATATCCTCGCCGGCGACTTCCTCCCCTGGAAAAATGCCATGGTCGAAAAACTCACAAGAAGACTCTGACCGATGAAAATCCGCTTCCCCGGCTTCAAGATCCTGGACCGGTACATACTCGGGAAATTCCTCTCCACCTACTTCTTCGCCATCGCGATGATCATCGTCATCGTCGTGATCTTCGACTATGCCGAAAAAATCGACGACTTCACGGCCACGCACGCCCCGATGAAGGCCATCCTGCTGGAGAATTACCTCAACTTCATCCCCTTCTTCATCAACCAGTTCAGCGGCCTGTTCACCTTCATCGCCTGCATCTTCTTCACCTCGAAGATGGCCTATCAGACCGAAATCGTCGCCATGTTGTCCGGCGGCATGTCGTTCCGCCGGCTCATGTGGCCCTACTTCCTCGGTGCTCTGATCATCGCCTCGCTGTCGCTGACCCTCAACCTTTGGGTCATACCCCGTTCGCAACGACGCGTCATCGCCTTCCAACAAGAGTACATCCCCAAAAAACAGAACACCCGTTACGACCGGCATATCTACCGGCAGATCGAACCCGGAACCTTCGCCTACATCCGCGGTTACAACGGCAACTCCCGCCAGGCCTCGTTTTTCGTCCTGGAACGGTATGAAGATGGCTCGATGGTCCGCTCTCTGGAGGCCGCAGACGCCCGTTTCGACCCCGAAACCAAACGATGGACGGCACCACGCTACACCAAACGCGAATTCGGAGCCGACGGCAGCGAATCCTTCGAACAGTTCCGGAATCTCGACACGCTCATCAACCTCGAGGTCGCCGAACTCGGTGCGATCAATGACCTGATTCAGACCATGAACATCACCGAACTGAACGAGTTCCTCGAGCAGCAAAGGGCCAAAGGATCCGACTCGATCAATATCATCGAGGTCGAAAAACATGCCCGATACGCCTATCCCCTCTCGACCTTTATCCTCACACTGATCGGAGTCTCTCTCTCCTCACGCAAGGTCCGGGGTGGAACCGGACTCCACATCGGAATCGGAACGGGTCTCTGTTTTTCGTACATCCTCTTCAACCGTTTCTTCGAAGAGTTCGCAAAGAGCGGAACCCTCCCGACGGGACTTGCCGTATGGCTGCCCAACATCATCTATCTCTTCATTGCCGTCTATCTCTATCAGAAAGCGCCGAAATAGTTCCGAATCATGCAGAAACCCGCCAGTCTTATCGCACGTCTCAAGGAGCACAGACTCCTGTGGAATCTCCTGCTCATCGCCGCGATCATCCTCGCAATGGCCGTCGCCGCCCATCTGCTCATGCAGATCGGAACCCGGCACGGTGCCCGTCGCACGGTCCCCGATTTCTCGGGCATACAGCTCCGCGACGCACAGCAGATCGCCCGCAAATACGACCTCGAACTGCAGATCAACGATTCGCTGTTCGTCCCCGCATACGAGGGCGGGATCATCCTCGACCAGCTTCCCGAAGGGGGTGTCGAGGTCAAGCCCGGGCGCAAGGTCTACATCACGATCAACTCCTTCCGGCAGAAGATGGTGCCGGTGCCCTATGTCGCCGGACGATCCCTCCGGCAGGCCAAGAACATGCTCGAAATCGCCGGACTCGGAATCGACGAACTCATCTACCGTCCCGACATCGCCACAAACTACGTCCTCGAAGAGTACTGCGACGGAAAACCCGTCTCACAGAACTCCCGACTGGAGGCCGAAATGGGCTCGGGTGTCACGCTCTACGTCGGGGTCGAGGAGGGATATGCCACAACCGTCGTTCCGCAAGTGGTCGGACAACCGCTCACGCAGGCTAAAAGCCGGCTCTGGGAACTCGGGCTCAACATCGGGCGCATCGACTTCGACGAGGGGATCAACCTCCTCAACCAAAAGGATGCCCGGGTATACATCCAGATCCCCGGGGCAGAACACTCCGCAGCGCTCGGATCCCGGGTCGACCTGCGGCTCACGCTCGATGCGGAGAAGGTCTCGAAACATCGCACCGAAGCCGAAAAGCAAGCCGCAGCCGTCGCCGAAGCCCGGAAGGCCGAAGAGCAGCTGGAAGCGGATTCATTGAGCCGGATCTCACTCGAAGAGGCGTTGAACGAGTCGGCCGCAAGTGAAAGTCCGGCACAGCCAGACGATAACAACGAAGGATTTTTCGACTGATGAACGCCGGGCAACATATCGACGACCGACAAATGGAAACACTCCCCGTCGAACCCGAAGCGTTCCCGACGGAATCCGAAGACGAGGAGGAGGCGGGGCTCTACGAGCACTTCGCCGTGACGGCCGACAAGGGACAGACTCCGATGCGGCTGGACAAGTTCCTCACCGTGAGGATGGAGCACTGTTCGCGGAACCGGATCCAGGCCGCCGCCGACAGCGGCAACATCCTGGTCAACGGAAAGGCCGCCAAGTCAAGCTACAAGGTCAAACCTCTGGACCGCATCCAGATCGTGCTGCCCTATCCGCGGCGTGAAACGGAGCTCGTGGCCGAAAACATCCCGCTCGACATTCCCTATGAGGACGAACATCTGCTCATTGTCAACAAACCCGCCGGAATGGTCGTCCATCCCGGAGTGGGGAACTCCACCGGAACGCTCGTAAATGCCCTGATGTACCACCTCAACGCCCAGGGCATTCCGGCCGAGGAGCAGAACCGGGCCGGACTGGTCCACCGCATCGACAAGAACACATCGGGGCTGTTGGTGATAGCCAAGGACGAACAGACCCATGCGCGGCTGGCCAAGCAGTTCTTCGACCACACGATCCAGCGGCGTTACGTCGCCCTGGTGTGGGGCAACTTCGACGAGGACGAGGGAACCATCACGGGAAACATCGGCCGAAGCCCCAAAGACCGGCAAAAGATGTATGTCTTCGCCGACGGCTCGGACGGGAAACACGCCGTGACCCATTGGAAGGTGTTACGCAGATACGGGTATGTGACCCTTGTGGAGTGCCGCCTCGAAACGGGCCGCACCCATCAGATCCGGGTCCACATGGCCTGGATCGGTCATCCGCTCTTCAACGACGAACGCTACGGCGGCGACCGCATCCTCAAGGGCACGACCTTTGCCAAATACCGGCAGTTCATCGAAAACTGCTTCAACGTGATGCCCCGGCATGCACTCCATGCCCGGCTGTTGGGTTTCGAGCACCCGGCCACGCATCAGCAGGTGCTCTTCGACAGCGAACTCCCCGACGACTTCAAGGCCCTGTTGGCCAAGTGGGATACCTATGTCGCAGGCGGTCGCGGGGCGGAGGAGAACGAATAGCGTTCCGGACAGCCGATCGAAAAACAAATAACGACAAAATCCCCGACATGGGGCTTTGCATAACCTGCACATTGCAAAAATGTTTCTGCCGACAACCAGCAAGGAGGTCCGCGAACGCGGATGGGATCAACTGGACGTGATCCTCTTCTCGGGAGATGCCTACATCGACCATCCGGCCTTCGGGCCCGCGGTCGTGGGGCGCTTGCTCGAGGCGGAGGGGTATCGCGTCGCAATCGTTCCGCAGCCCAACTGGAGAGACGATCTGCGCGACTTTACCAAGCTGGGAGCTCCGCGGCTCTTCTTCGGGGTCACGGCTGGGGCCATGGATTCGATGGTCAACCACTACACGGCCAACCTCCGGCTGCGTCACGACGACGCATACACCCCCGGTGGGAAGGCGGGATTCCGACCCGATTACGCCGTAACGGTCTATGCGCAGATCCTCAAAAGGCTCTATCCCCACGTACCGGTCGTAATCGGAGGAATCGAGGCCTCGCTCCGGCGTCTGACACACTACGACTACTGGAGCGACCGGCTGAAACCCTCGGTGCTCGTCGAAAGCGGCGCCGACCTGCTGATCTACGGCATGGGCGAACGTGTCATCCAGCAGGTCGCCCGTGCCATGCGCAACGGATACAACGCCAAGCTGTTGCGCAAGATCCGGCAGGTGGCCTTCCTGGCCGACGAGGGGTATGTCGCGCGGCTCGATCCCGAGCGCACGATCCGGCTCCACTCGTTCGAAGAGTGTCTGCACGACAAGCGCGCCTTCGGCGAGAACTTCACCGTGATCGAAACCCAGAGCAACCTGATGGAGCCCGAAGCCACGCTGGTCGAGCCCGTCGGCGGGCAATACGTAGTCGTGACGCCCCCCAACACGGCACTTACGACCGAAGAGCTGGACCATTCGTTCGACCTTCCCTACGAACGGGCGCCCCATCCGCGCTACAACGGTCGAGGTGAGATCCCCGCCTGGGAGATGATCAAATTCTCGGTGAACATCCATCGCGGATGTTTCGGCGGCTGCGCGTTCTGTACCATCTCGGCACACCAGGGCAAATTCGTCCATTCGCGCAGCGAACGCTCGATCCTCGCCGAGGTGGAGCGCATCGTGAAGATGCCCGGATTCAAGGGTTATCTCTCCGATGTCGGAGCACCCTCGGCCAACATGTACCGCATGGGAGGCCGCGACCGGTCGCTCTGTGCCCGCTGTCGGAGAGCGTCGTGTCTCCACCCGAAAATGTGTCCGAATCTTGACAACGACCACCGGCCGCTGCTGGAGCTCTATGCCAAAATCCGAAGCGTGAAAGGGATCAAGAAGGCATTCATCGGCAGCGGGATCCGTTACGATCTGTTCGATGACTCGCCCTATCTGCGCACGGTGCTCGTCCACCACACCTCCGGGCGTTTGAAGGTCGCGCCCGAACACACCGAAGAGGGTGTTCTGAAGCTGATGCGCAAACCCTCCTTTGCCCTCTTTGAAAAACTGAATGCCGAATTCCAGCACATTTGCCGCGAGGAGTCGCTGCCCTATCAGTTGATTCCCTACTTCATCTCCTCACATCCCGGATGTACGGAAATGGATATGAAAGCGCTGGCGGAGAAGGTATTGGGGAGGCTGCATTTCAATCTCGAGCAGGTGCAGGACCTGACACCCACACCGATGACCCTCTCCTCGGTGATGTTCTACACCGGAGAGAATCCCTACACCCGCGAAAAGGTATACGTCGCCCGGTCGCAGGAGGAGAAGCGACGTCAGAAGAGTTATTTCTTCAGCCGGCAGCCGAGCCGGCGGGGCGAAGGAACGGAGCGAAAAGCCGCCCGAGAAAGCGGCAGGCGACCGATTCCCGGGAAATCCCGGATAAAAGACGGGTTCCAAGGTACAGGGAAGGTCCCGGGCAAGAAAAAAGGCTGATCCGACAGGTGCGGATCGGCCTTTTTCCAACTCTGAATTGATAACAGCCGTTAACGGCACAGAAAGCAGCCTCGGCGTCCCAGGACAGCAATCACCGCGTCGGGAACGACAGCGTACGGGCATCCAGGTAGGCATTCGGGAAGGGGCTCCAGTTCCAGGCCTGACCGTTCGACAAGGAAAAATGCGGCCCCAGACGCAACGTATTGTTGTCGATCACCGTCACCCGCGACGGAAGATTCTCGCGCTGGATCTCAACCACCGACGTCATCGAGACCTTCGGCTTCGTCTTCACGGGCGCCATCGTCCGATAATCCGGCCGCCACGGCGACAGATGCGCCAACGAATCCGGAAGGGTAAAACCCGGAGTCGTATGACGGAGCACCGTATCCGGTTTGAACGAAATTCTCGATTCCGGCTCCAGACGCGGATCCGACTCCCGATTCTGGGCCTCAGCCGCAAACCCCGTCACCAGTGCTGCGGCCATCAACAGGAAGATATGCCTTTTCATACTTTCGACGTTTGTTTTCCTACTCTTCAAACGTCAAAAAACTTCGCGTAGTATGTGCACCGAACGCACCGATCCGATCGCTTCGAGATGATATCCGAAATAGGCCAACATCGCACTCAAAAAGTTCGACCGCTGCGTCCGATTCAACTCGATCCGTGCCAGCTCGCAAACATCCAGACCCAGCATCCGATCCAGAAGAGCCGCATTCGCCGAATCCATCGCTCCGGGATGAAGCGGCGCCGTCGGTGTATAGAGGCCCTCCCGGATATCGAACCACCAGCCCGCGCGGTAGTCATTGCCGGGACGATAACCCAACAGAAAACTCAGGTTGGCAAGGAACCACAGGTGAAAATTCGAAACGCCCTGCTCCAGCGAGTCCAGGGCCAGCGTCGAATTCCAGACGAACTCGAACAACGCTTCGTTCGGCTCACTCTCCCGGATCAACCGGTAGAGCGTCTCGGCCATGAAGAGCGCCATGGTCGATTTGCGCACATCGAACGGCAGACTCTGCAACAGAAAGCCCGAACGGACCTCCTTGAAACGGTCCATTTGTTGCCGCGGAGACTCCAACCCCTCGAACTCCACGGGAAACATCGGCTGAAAAAGCGACAGTTTCGATCCGTGACCGCGGCGGCTCCGTACGCCCTGAACCATGTAATTGCGACGCCCGCCGACATCGGTCAGCAGATAGACCACCAGCGACGAATCTCCGTATTTGAGCGTATGCAGCACAATGCCACGCCCCTTATAGCTCTTCACGCCAAATCGGGGCCTATTTCGTCTTGCGGACGTGAACCATCATCCACCCCTCGCGCTGAGCCGTCCCGACGAGATCCATACCGAGCGCCGCCGCGGCCTCCACAAGGGCCGGAACATCCGCCTCGAGAAAACCGCTCATCACCAGATCGCCTCCGGCAGCAAGCGTCGCCGCGTACGACGGCATGTCGGCCAGCAGAATATTGCGGTTGATATTGGCCAGAATGAAGTCGTAATGACGTCCGGCGATGCTGCGCACGTCTCCCAAAATCGGGGTGATACGATCTTCTACGCCGTTTGCGGCGATATTCTCCCGGCAGTTCGCATCGGCCCAGTCGTCGATATCCACGGCATCCATGTGCTCCGCTCCGCACTTCGCCGCAACGATCGACAGAACCCCCGTGCCGCTGCCCATGTCGAGTCCCGAGCGTCCGGCAACTCCCAGGTCGAGAACCGCCCGAGAAACCAGCCACGTCGTGGCATGATGCCCCGTGCCGAACGACATCTTCGGCATCACCACCACCTCCAGCTCTCCGGCAGGTGCCGCCTCGTGGAACGGGGCTCGGATCCGGAGCCGCCCCTCGACATCCACACACGGATAGTTCCGTTCCCAGAGGGCATTCCAGTTCTGGGTTTCGATGGCGATGTAACGTCCCCGAACCCCGTAGCGATCAAGCAGCGAATCGACCTCCATCTTGCAGTCCGCAAGCCGCTCCTGCGGAATGTAGGCTTTGAGTACGCCGCCCTCCGTCTCGAAACTCTCGAACGGATAGTCGGCCAGTTCCGCCGTCAGGATCTCACCCTGACAGGCATCCGTCACCGGAATCTGAAGCGAAATATAGTCCATATTATGTAAAATTTTCGTACCTTCGCATCTGCAAAGGTACGATATTTCCCCCGTTTACGCCCCGTCGAATGGCAGAAAATACGAAAAAATGGGCCGATACCGGGCGCCGGTATGCCACCTACATCAAACTCGAGAAACGCCTCGCCGCAAACTCCGTGGAGGCCTATCTGCGCGATCTGAGGCAGTTCGCGCACTTCATCCTCCGACTGTGGGACGTCCCGCCCCAGAAGGTCGAGACCTCGATGATCGAACGATACATGGCCTGGCTCTACGACAAAGGACGCGAGAAAACCTCACAGGCCCGGGCTCTGAGCAGCGTGAAGAGTTTCTTCAACTTCCTGATGATCAACGACCGGATCGAATCGTCGCCCGCCGAATTCATCCAGATGCCCAAATTCGGGCGGCAACTCCCCGACATCCTCTCCACCGACGAAATCGACCGCATCATCGCCACGATCGACACCTCCTCGGTCAAGGGTTTGCGCGACCAGGCCATGCTCGAAGTGCTCTACTCCTGCGGATTGCGCGTTTCGGAACTTATCTCGCTCAAAATCCAGGATCTCTTCTTCGGCGAAGGATACATCCGGGTCATCGGTAAAGGAGACAAGCAACGACTCGTACCGATCAGTGCCATCGCCCGGGAACGCATTCAGCGCTATCTCGACCAACGGCCCGGAGGACGTTCGAATATCGAAACCGTCTTTCTGAATAATCGGGGCTCTCAGCTCACGCGCGTAATGGTCTTCACCATCCTCAAGGAGGCCGCACGACGCGCCGGGATCAACAAACGGATCAGCCCGCACACCTTCCGCCACTCCTTCGCCACACATCTCCTGGAGGGCGGGGCCTCGATCCGCCAGGTGCAGGAGATGCTCGGGCACGAAAGCATCCTCACCACCGAGATCTATACCCATCTCGACAGCAGTCACCTCCGCCAAACCGTCGAAGAACACCTGCCCATCTGAACGGATCAGCGGGAAAGGAAAGGCCAAAGAGGACCACAGAAAAGACAAGGCTTTTTTGGGGAGGGAAAGGGCGGACAAATCCTCTGCGGAACCGCTACAACGCCTGGATTCGCGATTGCGGGCCCGGGCGGAGCGTGGCGTAATCCAGTCCCGAAATCACAACCCAGATTCCGCCCTCGACAACCGTCTGCGGAAGGGTAGCCGTCAAACTTTCTCCCGAGGCCCGGAGGCGTTCGAACGCCCGCAGGTAATCCGCCGGGAAATCCGCAACCAGAAGCCCCGCATAAAACTCCGTCGCGGCAAGGCGGTCCGGCATCGGGCAGCTCTCCACCAGAAACGTCCCCTCCGGATCCTCGCAGAACGTGACCAACGGATGGCGGATCACCCCCTGAGGCGTCCAAAGCAGGTTAGAGGCTATCCTGCGGCGAAAGGGCCGAACGGAAGAATTCATCGGCAAAGATGCGGATGTCGAGTTGTTTTTCATAGAGCCGCTCAACAGCCGTACGCGTCGGCGGCGTAAAGGTCAGTTTCAGATCCCGGACCGTGACCGACGGCCGCTGCGCCTTCTCCCCGAAGGTCAGGAAATGGATATGCAGCCGACGGTGCGTCGAATCGGTCGTAAAACTCCGCGTGAAGCGCTCTTCGCGGTTCCGACGCAACGTCATCGAATAGCTGTTCGTCCGCGTGCTGTCCCGACGCTCCAGCCACAGCTGGGCCTTCAGGCCCCGCGGATTCCGATCCAGCGAATCGATCTCGTAACGGAGGGAAAAATCATACTCCCCGGGCTCCACGTCCACGGTGAAACTCAGCCGCGAGGTGTCCCGAAGGGCCGAAACCCGGATCAACGAATCGGAGAAAAGGGTCTGCGTGAAGGTCCGCCGCGCCACGTTGTCGATCGTATCCAGAATCGCAACCTCCCGGTTGTAGATCTTTCCTTCGGCCTCCAGCAGATCGATCGCACGCTCGACAACATCGCCCAGACGGGCACTCTTCCGCTTCGAGAAGTTTCCGATCGTATAGTGAACGTCATCGGTCGTATAACCGTAATGCGCGAAGATCGGCTCATAGAGCCGCAGCGAATCCGTCCGCACGTTCTTCGTATTCAGGTAGGCGTTCGTGAGAAACGCATCGTGGAAGATCAGAGCCAGTTCATCGTCCGGGATGATCGTATGGCGGGCACACCCCCCAAGGAGCAGCCCGAAAAACACATACAGCAGGTATCGTTTCATCTTCTTCAACGGGTTGTATTCTTTATCATGCTGCGCACCGTTACGTTCGCAAGCACCGTCGCGACAAGCGAAAAGGAGAGGATCACGGCAAGCAGATCCGTAAATCGCAACTCAACCGGGTAGCTCTTTGTCAGGAAACTCTCCGCAGGAATCTCGATCACGCCGAAATATTGCTGGACCAGCGTCAGCATAACCCCAAGGACGAGGCCGATCACACCCCCCACTGCACAGATCAAAAGTCCCTCCGTGCGGAAGATCGACCGCAGCAGTCCCGTATCGGCCCCCAGGGCCCGAAGGGTCGACATATCATCCCGTTTTTCGACGATAAGCATCGACAGGGCCCCCACGACCGAGAACGACGCAATCACCAGCACCAGCAGCGCAATGAAAAAGATGCCCCATTTCTCATAGGTCATGATCCGGTAGAACGAGGCACGCAATTCATCGCGGGTCTGCACACGGAACCCCTCTCCCGCCGCACGGCCGATGGCTTGCCGCGTCCGCTCGGGATCGGCTCCCTCCGAAAGTCGGATCACCAGGGCCGAAGCACGTCCCGGCGACTCGAAAAGCGATTGAGCCAGGCGCAGCGACGTCAGCACGTAGGTCCGTTCCGTATCGAGATCCAGCACGTAGACCCCGCCCACGGGCTCCGTGCGGCGCGTATAGTTGTCCATGGGCAGCAACGTCGAGAAACTCCCCCGGCGCACGGCATAGAGCGTCACGTCGGCATCCGCCAGCGAGCGGATCCCCAGCATCCAGGCCATCGACTGACCCAGGACCAACCTTTCCAGATCCCCCAGCCGGACACGCCACTCACCCGTCACGACGGCATCCTGCAGATCGAAAACCGAGCCGTAGGAGTCGTCCACGCCACGCACCGTCGCCGTGGCCTGACGTCCCGCATGCTCCAGCAGCGCACTCTGTTCCAACGTATAGGACAACGCGCCGACTCCCGGAATCCGACGAAGGGCCGCCGTATCGAGATCCGACTGCGCGAAGGTCTGGCCTCGGCGCGGCGTAAGCGTCAGATCCGCATCGAAAGCCGAATACATCGACTTCACGAGCGTCTCGAAGCCATTGAAAACCGACAGCAGGATCACCATCGCCGCAACGGGAACCGCAACGGCCGCAACACTCAACCGCGAAATCAGATTCACGACCGAACGCGACCGGGGCGAAAAAAGATAACGGCGGGCGAAGATCCGGGCCAACATGATTCGACGGGATTTAGTCCTCCTTCAGGGCCTTCTCGATGTTTTCGATATATTCGAGCGAGTCGTCCAGGAAGAACTGGATCTCCGGAACGTTCTTCAGCTGGTTGCGGATCCGCTGTCCCAAGGCACGGCGTATGAACCAGTTCTGATGCTCGAACCGCTCCATGAGCATCTTGCTCTGTTCGAACGGAAAGATGCTTACGTAGATCTTCGCATAGCTGAAATCCGATGAGACCCGGACCCCCGTCACCGTAACCAATGCGCCCCGTACCAGCGAGGCACCCTCTTTCTGGAAAATATCCGCCACGTCCTTCTGGATCTGTTTGGCGATTTTCTGTTGTCGTGTTGTCTCCATAATTTCCTCGTTTTACAGTCCGAACTTGAATACTTCCTTGTTCTTCGTACGTTTCGGCCGAGGCTTCCACGTCTCGAATCCCTCCTTGTTGAAGCGGTAGTTCAACCCTACGGAGATCATCAGATTGTCAAGCGGCGACCGCATCGGCGTCGTATAGAACGGATTCTCCGATCCGTCATCGCTGTTGTCGTAGTAACGGTTCCGGTTGCGGACAATGTCCGAATAGCCGAAATAGTAACGGGCACGGAAATTCAGCTCGAAACGCCGGATCAGAAAGGAGATACCCGCGCCTCCCGCCAAGCCATAACCCCAGCGGTTGTCCCGCGGTACCTTGAAGGCATAATCACCGCCATAGGTCCCTTTCTCCTTGGTCTCCGTATTGAGGAAATACTCCTGCTCCCACGTCGACGAAAAGTTATAGGAAAAGGTCGCGGCGGCCTCAAGATAAACCCGGACATGATTCCGCAACAGGTAGACATGCGGCTGCCAGACGACCGGCAGAACCACCGAATTGATCCGACGCGTATAGTAAAGGTAGTTCGCCGTCTCCTTCTCGTCCACCTGCGAAGCGTTCGTCGCAAAAGAGTAGGCCTGCTGCTGGAACTCCAGATCGACACCGAAGCCGCCGACAAAACGCTGATGTCCATAATATCGCCACGTGAGGCCTCCGCTGTAAAGACCCCAGATCGCCCGTGTCTCCTGTTTCGGTTCGAAACGGCCGCTGCCCATCCCGTAACCCGCAATCACGCCCAGCGTATGTTGGGCCTCGGCCCCCCGCACGACGAAGAGTAGGCTCCCCGCCAGCAAAAGCCATCTCAGGGTAATATGTGCTCTTCCCGTCATCTTATCTGAAATTGCTGAACATGCTTCCGGCAGAACCGAACGTGCTGGGCGTCGTATTCTGCTGCCGCTCCGGCTGCTTCGGACCCTCCTTGGCCCGTTTCTCCGCCTCCCGGCGCAGACGCTGCATCTCCTGTTCATCCAGCATCCGCGACAGTGACTGCATCGTCACCGGTGCAAAGATCCGGTCCATGTCCATCGTAAACTCGATCTCCCAATTGGTCTTCGTGGCGAAGGTATCTTCACCCTCCCCGGTCACATACATCTCGGCGCGTTCCGGCTGCCGGCGCGAAACCAGATTCCCGGAATCCCACTTCCCGTTACCGTTCCGGTCCTCGATCACACGGAACTTGATCTCCCCGGCCGGAACGTAGTTGAACTGGATGTCGCCCGCCGTAACGTCCCGCCGCTCCTGCTTGAGCGAACCGCTCCCGTCGAGCAACTGCACGATATACTTCATCTGCGGATCGCGGCTCGACACGTGCACCTTGACCGTCGCGAACTTCTCCGGATCGTAAACCGTATATTTCCCTACGATCGAGTCGTTGGCATAACCCGCCACGTCGCGGAAGACACTGTCCGGAATGGTCAGCGTATACTGCCCGCCCGGGACCCAGTTGGCCCGCAGGTACCACCGCCGCAGGTTCGCCGTATCATGCACCAGGTGCACCGGAATATCCTCGAGCTGGTTGTCGGACAACTGGTGCGTCAGCAGCAGCCGCGACGAATCGATCGCCACCAGCGGATAGTCGAAATCAATCGTCAGGTGATTCTCCGGATTCAGATCCCCCGAGGTCGGCATGTTGTAGACAAAGGGATTCTTCTGTTTCGGCTCCACGAACTCCTCGCCCGCAGCCTCCGCCTTCCGCCGGTCCCGTTCGATCTTCTCACGCTCGCGCTCCTGTTCCTTTGTCTCGATCAGACGCCAGGCGAGTTTCAGCTTCACGGTATCCGGCTGCAGCCGGTTCAACGAGTCGTGTTTCAGGTAGACAAGATCCCCCTTGATCGTATCCGGAAGCATCGCCGACGGAACGTTGAACCACAGGGCAATCGTATCCTTGCCCACGGTCTGCGGATCGACGATGATCCGATCCGACGGAATGCTGTCGAAACGCAGCGACCGGATCTCGGGATGCGCCGCCGAAAAGTAGAGCAGCGCCTGATGCTGCTTCGGACGCTGGCTCTCCGAAAGAACCTGTCGCTTGAAGGCCTGGTCGGTGAACATCCGGAAATAGAGTTGCGGCTCCGCCGAGACATAGCGACGAATCGAGTCGTACCACATCGCGAAATCCGGCATCTCCGCAGGATTCCACACCCCGTCGATGAAGCCTATCTGATCCGTACCCGGATCGTACATCTGGTTGTCGTTCTTGTCCTCGACGGCATAGATCCGGTAAGCAATCGGTTTGAGGTTCTGGGCAATGAAGATTCCGTTGTTCTCCGCACGGCCGATCACCGCCGGGCTGTAGTTGAAGACCGTCGAGTCGTACTCCGCCACATCCTTCACCGAATCGGCCGGATAGAACCAGATGAACGACTTCGACACCGAATCCGCCCGGTAGCCGTCCGCCGTATAGCCCGACATGACCATCGAGTCGATCTCCGGGCCCGTCGAAAAGACGTAGCGCATCGAATAGAGCGGATTGCCCTCGTTGTTGTCCCGGATGGCGCTGCCGAAATTCAGCGCATAGGTCGTGTTCGGGAGCAGCGTGTCCCGAAGCTGGATCACGATTCCGCGCCCCCGCATCGTGATCGTCGGCTTCTTCTTCATCTGCGGAGAGGTGAAGAACTCCTTCTGCTGGTCCTTGATCTGCACGAACTCGTCGAATTCGATGTAGATCTTCCCGTGGTTCGTCGTCGGACGGTTCGTCGAAAAGTTGTCCGGAAGCATCGTCACGATCACCGGAGGCAGCGAGTCCCGGGGCCCGCCCGTCGGCGTCATCATGCTCGCGCAACGGCTCAGAAAGGCCGACGCAAAGAGCAACAGTACCCACAGCCGCAGAAACTGCACCTTTCCACAAAAGATATGGCGTAATTCGAATCTCATCTTCATGGTTGATTTTGCGTTTCCTCCGCCGACGGATCATACGTCGGATTGACCACCAGCCAGCCGTTCGTATCCGTATCGTCGTGCCAGACGCCCCGCCACGGTCGGAAAATCAACGCCGGGAAGGTCAACGGCTCCGTCTCTTCGAGATCCACCGTCTGCTGCGTGTAGGCATAGAGCCGGTCGCTGCGGTCCGCAACGACCACCATCAGGTTCTCCGAGCTGACCGAAAGCTTGTAGAGCCCCGTTTCGCTGTCGGCATAACCCTGAAAACTCGGAATCGTACGCTTGTCCGTCGTATCGGCCTTCGAGGTGATCGTTCCGCTGACCGCATCGTCGTACGAGGCGATGTACCACGAGGTCGTATCGGCCGCGTAGGCATAAACCTCCATCTTCGAGATCGAGGTCGTCTCACCACCCTCCGTCAACTGAACCTTGGCGTCCACGTAACAGTCCCGATAGACCGGAGGCTCGTAGAACTCGTTGTAATAGCTCCAGTTCCCATCCTTGTAGGAGTTGCCCTCCTTCCACGTCTTGAAGGTCAGCACCACGTACAGATTCGGAAGATTCACCTCCAGCTCCTGCTGCGTGTAGGCATACAAACGATGCTCGGTATCCACGGCAAGGACCATCTGGGTCGGCCGATTCAGCGACATATGGACCCAGCCCGTCGCACCCTCCTGTTCGTAAGGTTCCGACGTCGCAACGGGCGTCGAAATCCGGTCCGACGGCGTTCCCTTCCGGCTGATGATGCCGTTGAGCGCATCCTCGTAGCTCGAAACCGTATAGAGCGTCGTATCCGCATCGAAGGCATAGGCCTTCAGCCCTTCGAACGACTCGTAGGGATCCGTCGACAGCTCCTGTGACAGCGGTTTGAGAATGTAGTTCGTCCGAATCGAGGTATCCTTGAAACACCCCGCTCCCAGAAGCACCATCACTCCCGCCATCCATATGGTCCGTATTCTTTTCATGCCTTCTCTTCGTTGCGCAAACGCTCCAGCATCTCCCCGACGGTCAGACCCGTCAACGGATGCCGGCGCTGGCGCATGATCTCGTTCAGCGGCACCAGCGCAAACTCCCGCTCGGCAAGCCGGGGATGGGGCAGCGTCAGACGTTCGTCCGAAAGGATCAAATCGTCGTAAAAAATCACATCAATATCGATCGGCCGCGAGCCGTAGGGCGCTCCCGACGAGGCCTTCTCGATCGCCTCCGCAGCCCGGTTACGGCCCAATTCCCGTTCGATAGCCTGGCAAACGTCCAGCACTTCGTAAGGCGTCAGATCCGTTGAGATCTCCAACGCCTGGTTTTCAAACCGATCCGCACTCCGGAAGCCCCACGCCTCGCTTTCGTAACGGTGCGAGCATCGCAGGACAGCCCCCACACGCGAATTGATCAACTGTTGTGCCGTTTGAAGGGTCCGTTTCACATTGCCCTGGTTTCCTCCCAATAACAAAGCCACTCGTGCCATAGCGTCACAAAACTACAAATGTTTTATCATCTTGCTCACCGTGAGCGCAAAATGTGTAAATACGATCGTCGGATTCCCGTTCTGCGCGATCTGCATCCCCGCCCGTTCGATCTCTGCAATCAGCGGTTCGATGTTCTGCGTCCCGACGAACGGCGCGAACTTCGTACAGAAGGCCAGCTCCTCACCCCACAGGTAGCCGATCTGCGGAATCCCGGCATGGAGCATGAAACTCTCCCGCAGCAGACGCGCCGCATTGCGCAGAAAGGCCCGCTGCTGCTCGCGAGAAAGCTGCGCAACCTCTTCGGCCCAACCGATCAGTTCGAGGTGTTTATCGTTGTAGCTCAAGCGCATCAGGCTGCAGAACAGCGCAAAATGCTCCTGCTGCAACGCATCGCTCTCCCCGGCGACCAAATGCCCCAGTTCGAGCAGATCTCCGCCGGAAAGACGCGCCATGTTCCGCGCCTGAACCGGATCGCTCACTCCGCGCCGATGTGCCTCCGACTCCAAAACCTCCGCTGCGATGCGCGGAACGGCAACCTCCTGCGTCCGCGACAGAATCGTCGGAAGCAACCGGTCGGGCTGCTCGCTCACCAGGATAAACAGCGTCCGATCCCACGGCTCCTCGAGAATCTTCAGAATCTTGTTCGAGGCCTCCTCGTTCATCGTCTCCGGGAGCCACACGAGCATCGTCTTGTAGTCCGCCTCGAAACTCTTGAACGAAAGCTTGCGGATGATTTCATCCGCCTCACGCGCCGAGATCATCCCCTTGAGCGTCTTGCCCAGATCCAGCCGGTCGTACCACTCCTGCGGGGAGAAGTAACCTCCGCGTTCGGCGAACAACGTCCGGAACAACGGCAGAAACTCGTCGCTCAGCATCGCCTCGCCCGACTTCTTGCCCTGCTTGTTCACCGGAAAGACCAGGTGCAGGTCCGGATGGGCCAGCGCCTCGATCTGCCGGCAGTCCGGGCACTCGCCGCACGAATCTCCGTCGTGGCGGTGACGGCAGCAAAGATACTGCACGTAGGCGACGGCCAAGGCCAGCGAGCCGTAGCCCGAAGCCCCCGTAAAGAGCTGCGCATGGCTTATACGCCCCGCATCGACCGACTGCACCAGATGCCGTTTCAGCTCCTCCTGTCCGATGATATCCGCAAACCGCATCCGTCAACCTCTTTTCAGTACCGCCCGGAGCATGGCCTTCACATCGATCCGTTCCCGACGGATCAGATAGAGTCCATACATCACAAAGAGCACTATATTAAACGTATAGCCGACAAACATATTGCCCGCAAGGCGCGTCACCGTCTCGCACAGCGCAAAGACCGCAAGTGCCGCAACGACATACTCCCAGATCCGCAGCCACGGGTAGGGCGTCGGGAAAAACCGCCGGTTGAGCCACCAGCTGACGGCGACCATCACCGATTCGCTCGCCAGACGCGCCCAGGCCGCTCCGTAGTAACCCCACAACGGAATCAGCCAGAAGCCAAAAACCGTCATGGCGACCAGCCCCGAACCCGTCACCACGATTGCCAGCGAGGTCCGCTCCTCGCGTTTGTACCAGAACGAGAGGTTCAGCCACACGCCCGTCAGAACGTTTGCCCCGAGCACCACCGGAAGGATAAAGATCCCTTCGCGGAAGTCCCGGCCCACGATCAGCGCGAAAAAGTCCCGGAACAGCGCGATACCCAGGAAGATCACCATCGAGGCCATCATGTAGTATTTCAGCGCCGCGGCGTTCATCGCCACAAAATCCGACTTCTTGAAATTCGACAGGAAGAAGGGTTCGGCGGCAAGACGGTACATCTGGTAGAAGAGCATCATCACCACGGCGATCTTCGTAATGGCACCATAGACGCCCAGTTGCGCCATCGCCCCCTCCGGAACGAGGTATTTGATCAGCTGCCGGTCGATGAATTCGTTGGCCGTACCCGCCAGACCGCCCACCAGCAGCGGCAGCGAATAAGCGAAGACCGCCGCAAGCAGCGTCCAGTTGATCTTCGGGACCGTGCGGTCCGTCGTTGTGAGGATCGCCAGCCACGTCACCACGCTCGCAGCCAGGTTGGCAACGAAGACCCATCCTACACCAAACTCCGTCGCGAAAAGGCCCGCGGCACCGAAAGCGAAGGCAAGCGCCACGTTCAGCACCACGTTCAGCGCCTTCAGCCCCACGAAGGTCATCGCGCGGCCCTGTTCACGCAGTCGCGAGAAGGGGATGCACCCCCAGACATCGAAAAGGATGATCAGCGCCACCCACACGACATACTCCGGATGGGCCACATAGGCCTCACCCATGAGCGAGGCAACGCCGTTGCGGAAGAGGGCCAGCAGGAGGAAAAAGAGCGTCGCGGCCAGCGACGTGACACCCCAGGTCGTGGCGAAGAGGCGCCGTTTGGCGCCCTCGACGTCACCGCCCGTCTCCTCGGCCTTGGCCGAAAAACGGAAGTAGCTCGACTCCATACCCATGGTCAGGAGCGTGAGAGCCAGCGGAATCAGCGCATAGACATCCGTCACGATTCCATAGGTCTCCTGCCCGAACACCCGCGTATAGTAGGGCGTGAGCAGGTAGCTCAGGAACCGCACCACGATGGTGCTGATACCGTAGACAGCGGTCTGTTTGGCCAGTTTTTCGAGCATACACAGGCTATATAGGCAGCAAAGATACAAATTTTAAACGGATTGCCTGCATCATTCCCGCTTCTTTCATAGAAAGAAGAGTTCCCGAAGGGGAGAATCCCCCTCTCAAGGGCGAACAGCCCCGGAAAGGCTCCCCCACGTCGAAAACCGCCCGCGGTCCCGGCTCCGCCGTTCCCGGAGCTAAAACCGGCGAAACGGCAGCAACGAGGCATCCGGCACGGCAAACTCCCCGGATCCGGGCCGGCGGCTCAAAGCCACTTCTTGTAACGGAAAAACCAGATTGTGAGAATCGATGCGATGATCATCAACGCTATGGCAAAGAGATAACCCAGCGGAATGACCCATCCGTTCGAAAGGGTCCACGTCCACTCCAGCTCGGGCATCGTCTTGAAGTTCATGCCGTAGATCGACGCTATGAGCGTCGCGGGCATGAAGATCACTGCCGCCACCGAGAAGATCTTCACAATGCCGTTCTGCTCGATGTTGATCAGACCCAAAGCCGCATCCTGGATATAGTCCAAACGCTGGAAACTGAAGTCCGCATGGTTGATCAACGAGTTCACGTCCTTGATCATCAGCTGCAGGCGAGGGTAGATATCGTTCGGGAAACGTTCCGAACGCAGAATCCCCGACAGCACACGCTGCCGGTCGAAAATGTTCTCGCGAAGAGACATCGTACTCTCCTGCAGGGCGCTGATGCGGTGCAGAACCTCCTTGTCGATCGAATCCTCCGAATTGATATCCTTCGACAGCGCCGCAACCTGCTTGGCAATCAACTCCACCAGGTCGGCATCGAAGTCGATGCGGACCTCCAGCAACGAAATGAAGAGGTGGTAGCCCGTCGAGTAGCTGCGGTAGTTCATCTGAAGGCGCTTCTCCGTCTCGCGGAAGGTCCGGAACTCGGCGTTGCGCACCGAAACCAGCACGCCTTCGTTCGAGATGATGAACGATACGGGCTCCACGATGAACGAATCCCCCGTCGGAATGAAGAAGTTCGCGTTCGAGACAATCGAATTCTCGTTCTCGGAGTATTTCGACGTCGACTCGATCTCCTCGACCTGCTGCCGGGTCTGCAGGCTGATCTCCATGAAGTTCTCGACGGCCTTCTGCTCCTTGATCGTGGGCGACAACATGTCGATCCACAGAATGTCGTCGTAGCCCAGCTCGTCGAAGAGCTTCGTGTCGGCATTCCGAATGATCTTGTTGTATTGTTTGAGGTAGATGGTAATCATGTCTGGCTCTCTATGAAGTTCGTGAATCCGTGGTCAAGAGAGGCGGACCGGCCGGTCCGCTATGGTCTTCAGCCGGGATTGGTCCTCGGGGCCACTTTCAGGCCCGAGTCCCAGAACTTCTTGAGTGCCTTGTCCTTCTGATTATCGAAAATGTAGTCGAAATGGGCCAGCCGTTCGTAGGCGCCCCCCGCATCCTCCGCATAGGGAGACTCGAGGATCGCCTCGTAACCGCGTTCCAGCCCGTAGGTCAGCGCATACTCCAGCGCTTCGACCGTCTCGGGTTCCACCTCCGGGTGGGCCACCCACAGCGCAAAGGCACAGGGCAGCTTGCCGTAGGATTTCCACGCCTCAACCAGCGGATCGTCGCTCTCCAACAGCGCCGAAAGCGACGAGGGGACTCCGCCCACGCAGTACTCCGTCACAAGACGTGCATTTTTCAGCGTCGGATAATCCCGGGCCGAAATCAGAGCGATGTCGGCCTGTCGATCGATAAAACGTTGGAGGGATTCGGATGGAGTGGACAACAACAATTCGGCACGAAGATTACCCTCGTGCTGGATACCATAGATGAATGGCGTCGTGCTGAGGCACGACACAACGGCTATTCGGGGTACTATGACCATCATCCATAAGGTATAAATGTTGGTTCGGAGAACAAAGGTACGATATTTTTCCGGATATTTTTCCATAATTTCTGGAAAAAGTGTCGTTCCCTCTTGACAAGGGGGTATTCGGGAGTGTATATTTGTCCTGCAATTCACAGGCTGCGGCCCTCGACCGACAAGTTATCAACATTCCAAATTCGCGATCTGCGAGCAACTTGTCAAAAAGAGTTTCCAATTATAAACACCTTATCGACAAGTTATCAACAACACGTCGATCCTTGGATTCCAGGCCCCGAACAAAAACCGGGCGCCACCCGCCACACTCGCTCTGCGGATCTTCCGCCTGCGTTCACCCGAAATCCTCCCGTCCTCTCCTTCGTCGCCCTTCACCGCTTCCCGCTCCAGCCGGAAGGCCCGAGATCCCCGTTCCCTCCCCCTTCTAAAAAACATACCATGAAATTCATCCAAACCCCCAAACTGTACGCATCGCTCGATCAGGAGGTCCGCTATGTCATCCAGCAGGACAATCCCGGGAACATCGACATCCGCATCCGCGATCTGAACACCGAAACCCTCCTGGGCACCAAACGATTCACCGAAACGACCGAAGCCTCGTTCGACCTCGCCCCCAGACTCCGCAACTTTCTGGAGTTCACCCCCTCGACCGGCAATACCGGATTCAAGACAGCAACCGACCGCACCGTCATCGCCCAGGTCGAGGCCTATGAAACAGGAAGCGACCACTCAAGCACCATATCGACCGGCATTACGCTCATCCCCGGAGATCGCCCCGCCATCCCCTCCGAGATCCGGACGTCGATGCCCCTTGAGCGGATCATCCCCGCAGGAGCCGCCGACGAATTGACCCTGCTGACGAACGGCTCTTGTTCCATCACCGTCACGGGAGCCTCCCGCGACGCCACAACGGCCGAAAATTTCCGGATACTGAAGATGGGGCTCCACCTCTTCCGGCTCGACACCCGGGATTTTCCCGAATGCGAGACCATCACGGTCGACGCCGGAACGTGCGGGGCGGTCCGCTATACGGTAATCCCCGCCTCGCAGAATGCCGCAAGGGTGGCCTGGAGGTCCCACGCCGGGTCGATCGAACACTACTCCTTCCCTATCGTCCGATCCACCACTCTCCACATCTCGAAACAACGGGCCGAAGGTGTCGACGGGCATCTGATCACGGGATCCGAAACCGCCCGGGAGACCCTGCTCGTCTCGGCCTACGAAACGCAGGAGATCCTGGAGGCGCTCGCCGAAATCGTCTCCGCACAACAGGTCTGGCTCGTCGACGGTGAGACATACTCGCCGATCGATGTCCTCACGGAGGAGGTCGTCATTCAACGCCTCGGCACCCTCTGCTCGCTCGAACTGCTCATTCGTCCCAAAAAATAGTTCCTATGTTTACGATCCGAGTAGACCGCACCGATAGCGGATAGAAGAAAAAAGCTATCGAGATTTTGGTTAGATTAAAGCAGCCAAACCTTAACTAACTAAAATAGCGATAGCCAT
>CALUJN010000026.1 GCA_944320985.1 uncultured Alistipes sp.
GTTGACCAGGTCGTTTCCGGCGAAGGCCAGCGCCAGGGCGAACGTTCCCGAGAGGATGGTGATGCGCATGATGTTGAGCCGCATGCGCTGGAAGATCCACAGCACGGCGGCCGCCACCACCCAGAAGGCCAGCAGCGTGAGCAGCACGTGGTCGGTGACGTACTCCGAGATCGACGTGGGGATCAGCCCTGAGCTCTTAAGCCCCTTGAAGAGGGCGAAGTAGAGGATTCCGGAGAGCGAGATGCCGCACCATACGGCTCCCCAGCGGCGGAAGGCCGGGGCGTAGCGGAACGAGAAGATCAGCCGCGAGATGTACATGTAGATCAGACCGGTGATGAAGGCGAAGGCCACCGAGAGCAGGATGGCGGCGATGATGGCCATGGCTTTGCCGGTGTTGATGAACTGCGAGAGGTCCTGCAGCGAGAAGGCCGGGTCGGCGGCGATGCGGAAGAGGGCCGTAGCGACGGCGGCTCCGAGCAGTCCGAAAACCATCGAGACGGTGGTCGAGGTGGGCAGCCCGAGGGTGTTGTAGAGGTCGAGCAGCAGGACGTTGCCGAGCATCATGCCGAGGAACAGCATCATGATCTCCGGGAAGGAGAACTGTGCCGGATAGAAGACGCCGCTGCGGGCGACCTCCATCATGCCGCTGGAGGTGAGCGTTCCGATCAGAATGCCGGCTGCGGCGATCCAGAGGATCGTACGGCGCGGGGCGATTTTCGATCCGATGGCCGAGTTGAGAAAGTTGATTGCGTCGTTGGTAACCCCCACGACGATGCCCATCACGGCCAGGATGGCCAGAATGATGACGATGGCGGTAAACAAGGGTGACATAATGAAATATCTGTTCCGTTATTGGTTGTCCCGTTTGGGGAAAGCCTCTCTCCGGAGTTGTCGACGCGAGGCGGCCTGACGTGCGCTCCGCGATGTTGCGGAGGCCTTTTTGGCGCTGTGCCGGGGACTGTCCGGGGCTATACGGCTTACCGGGAGCAAAGGTCCGAAACAGATATTACAAAACGGTTACAAGGATGTTGCAACGTCGTGAAAACTCGGCGTTCAGCTCTTTTTTTTCAGCGTGAAGCAGAATTCCAGCCCTCCGCGCTCACGGTTGCGGACCGAAATCGTGCCGCCATGGATCATTACGGCGTTCTTGACGATCGAGAGTCCGAGTCCTGTTCCTCCGAGTTTGCGCGAGCGACCCTTGTCAACGCGGTAGAAGCGTTCGAAGAGGTGGGCGAGGTGCTCCTCGCCGACGCCGATCCCGTTGTCGGCAAAGAGGATCGTACACGCCTCCGGGGTGTCGTCCAGCAGGCGGATGTAGATGTCGCGACCTCCGGAGTAGGCTGCGGCGTTGTCCGCCAGATTGCGGAAGATCGAGGCCAGCAGGGCCGGATTGCCTTCGACTTCGACGCGTTTCGGAAAATCGATGTTTACACGCAGCCGTTGTTCGGCGGGCTTGAGAGCCATCTCCTCGGCAACCTCGTCGATGAGTTCGTTCACGACCACGGGCTCTTTCTGAATCAGCTGGCTCGCCTCGTCCATGCGGGTGATGGTCGCTACGTCGGCGAGCAGACGCCGCAGTCGTTCGGTTTGTGCGGCACTCTTCTCGAGAAAGTCCGTGCGCCTTTTTTCGTCGAGCGACGGATTGGCCAACAGAGTCTCCAGATAGCCCTGGATCGCTGCCACGGGGGTCTTCAGCTCGTGGTTGATGTTGTTCGTGAGCTGTTTCTTGATGCGGATCTTCTCCTGCTCCTCGTGCAGGGCCAGGGCGTGTTCGCGATCGCGGTCGGCCGTGGTTTGCTGCAGGCGGGCGTAGAATTGGATGATGTGGTTCGAGATCTCGCCCAGTTCGTCGTGCGGGAAGGGTTTCAGCCCGGTGATGCATTCGCCGCGTTCGGCCCGTTGGGCAAAGTCGTTCAGCCGCGAGATGTTGTGCCCCAGACGGCGGGTGGCGAAGTGGCCCGCAATGCTCATCAGCAGCGTGATGCCCAGCATGAACCAAAGAAACTCCCGGTCGGCGGCCAGCACCTCGCTCAGCGGTACGGAATAGGGTACGGCCGTGCGAAGGATGAGATCGTCGCCGAGCATCGCCGAATAGAAATAGTTGCGGTCGGTGCTTGCCGAGTGGCGCCGGATGATGTATCCCGAACCGTGGGCCAGCGCCTCGATCACTTCGGGACGGTCGAGGTGGTTTGCCGCCGGGAGTGTGTCGAGCGTGTTGTCGAAAAGAACCGCTCCCGAGCGGTCGATCAGTGTCACACGCAGCTCTTCGAAGGGCTCGTCGTGCGTGACAATGAAGGTGGCGGGATCCACCCCTTCATGCAGGGCATCGAGCATCTTCAGGTTGAAGAGTTGCAGCCGGGCGTTGAGCCGTTCGGCCTTGAAATGCTTCTCGCGGCCGTATTGGAACGCAACGAAACAGGCCACCAGTGTCCACGAGAAAACCAGCAGCAGGAGAAACAGCCTCCGATGGTACGAAAGCCTACTCTTCAAAGCCGTAGCCATACCCCAGACGCGTTACGATGTGTTTGCCGTAGGGTCCGATCTTGCGGCGCAGACGGGTGATATTGACGTCGATGGTGCGGTCCAGGACAATCACCTCGTCGCTCCAGATGCGGTGGAGAATCTCCTCGCGGGAGAAGATCACGCCCCGATGGGCGACGAGCAGCGCCAGAATCTCGAACTCCTTCTTCGTGAGGGAGAGTTCCGCCCCGTCCAGGGTGCAGATTTTGCGCCGGAGATCCATTTCGAGCCCTTCGAAGACGATCGTCTCGTGTTCGGGTTCGGCGGTTGCGGTGCGGCGCAGCACGCTGCGGACCCGGGCCAGGACCTCCCGGATCGAGAAGGGCTTGGTGATGTAGTCGTCGGCGCCGAGATTCAGTCCGGCCACGGTGTCGTCTTCGGAATCCTTGGCCGTACAGAAGATCACGGGGACGCGGGCTGTTTCGGGGTTTTCCTTGAGGATGCGGGCCATTTTGAAGCCGCTCATTTCACCCATCATGACGTCGAGCAGGATGAGCGAATAGCGCTCGGGATGCATGCCGAGCGCTTGTTCGGCGCTGTAGGCCACGTCGACGTCATACCCTTCTACTTCGAGGTTGAACTGCAGAATTTCGCACAGCGACTCTTCGTCGTCGACCACGAGGATTTTATGTTTTGCCATAGCTTCGGGTTTGAATCCGCGCCAAATTTACACAACATTCACGGATGTTACATGCCGTGGTGTTACATTTCACCGAATTGTAACACCACAGCGGCCGATCTCCCGATTGTTTCTCTCCGGAACTATTTCCCGAGGACCACCATCTGCTGGCGAACCGACTCCTCGTGGATGGCCTGCATGATGGTGCGCATGAATTCCCGGTCCATGCCCAGTTCGACGGCCTGTGCGGCCCGCCGTGCCAACAGCTCCTCGTAACGCTGAGCCTGGAGAATGGGCATGTCGTGCTCCTTCTTGTACTGTCCGATATCGTGCGAGACGCGCATGCGTCGTACGAGCAGATCGAGCAGCTGATCGTCGAGTTTGTCGATCTGGGCACGCAGCTCGTTGAGGCTCTCCGTGGTGACGGTCTGCTCGCGGATCACCAGATTGCGCAGGATGTAGGCCAGGGCGTCGGGTGTCACCTGCTGGGCCTTGTCGCTCCAGGCGTTGTCGGGCGTGCAGTGTGCCTCGACGATCAGTCCGTCGAATCCGATGTCCATGGCCTGCTGCGACAGCGGGGCGATCAGTTCGCGCTTGCCGCCGATGTGGCTCGGATCGCAGAAGATCGGCAACTTCGGGATGCGTCGGTGCAGTTCGATGGGAATGGCCCACATCGGATGGTTGCGGTAGATGCTCTTGTCGATGGAGGTGAATCCGCGGTGGATGGCCCCCAGCCGGCGAATCCCGGCGTTGTGGATACGCTCGATGGCTCCGATCCACAGCTCGAGGTCGGGGCTGACGGGATTCTTCACCAGCACCGGAACATCCACGCCGCGCAGGGCGTCGGCAATCTCCTGCATGGCGAACGGATTGGCGGCCGTGCGGGCACCGATCCAGAGGATGTCGACCCCTCCCTTGAGGGCCGTCTCGACGTGTTGCCGGGTTGCGACCTCCGTGGCGGTATACATTCCGGTTTCGCGTTTCACGCGCTGCAGCCAGGCGATGCCCTTTTCCCCGACCCCTTCGAAACCTCCGGGTTTGGTGCGGGGCTTCCAGAGACCGGCACGGTAGATGCGGATTCCTTCGGCCGCGAGGATGCGGGCCGTTTCAAGGACCTGTTCTTCGGTTTCGGCACTGCACGGACCGGCAATGACCAGAGGACGCCGGGGATCGACCCCGGGAAGCGTGATGGGCTGAAGATCGTTCATGGTGTTTGTTATTTTGACTGTTTGAATTTCGGATTGTTTGTTGCGGAGACCGGGCTCTCAGATCTCCGGATTGGGGCATTCGGCGTATTCGCCCAGGATGCGGAAGTCGCTCGTCAGGGGACGGGCCGCCTCGATGGATTGGCGGTATCGGAGCATGTCGTCGAAGGTGACGTCGACGTAGAACTGGTACTCCCACTCCCGCCCGATGATCGGCAGCGACTGAATCTTCGTGAGGTTGATGTCGTAGAACGAGAGGACGGTCAACACCTTCGAGAGGCTTCCCTGGGTGTGGCGGAGGGTGAAGACAAGCGAAGCCTTGTTTGTGTGCTGCGGGTTCGAAAATTCCGGGGCACGGCTTTCGTCGGCCAGGATGAGGAAGCGCGTGAAGTTGTGTTTGTTGGTCTCTATGCCGCGCTGCAGGATCTCGAGCCCGTACATCTCGGCGGCATCGGCCCCGCAGATGGCCGCGGTTCCGGCAAGTTGCCCGTCGGCAATCTCACGGGCGCTGCCGGCGGTGTCGTCGCGCTCGACCACCTTTATCGAGGGGTGTTTCTTGAGGAACTCGCCGCACTGCATCAGCGCAATGGGGTGGGAGTGCACCTCGCGGATCTCGTCGAGACGCTGTCCGGGAAGTGCGGCAATGACGTGCGAGATGCGGATCTTCTGTTCGCCGACAATCCGTGCCTGGCTGCGCTGGAGCAGTTCGTGATTGGGGAGCAGGCTCCCGGCAATGGTATTTTCGATGGCCGCGATGCCCAGCAGCTTCGGATCTTCGGACATGCAGGCGAAGAGGCGGTCGAAACTCGAACAGGGCAGCACTTCGAGCGTGCGGTCGGAGAAATAGCGGCGTGCCGCGGTTTCGTGATAGCATCCGGCGATGCCCTGTATGGCGATCTGTTCCATGGTGTTGTTTTTTAACGAAAACTCCCGCACGTTGTTTCGTGCGGGAGTTTCATGAATTTATGCGATATTTTTTTCGATTCAATTCAGGGTATCAGATGCATACCGTCCCGCTTTTTCTTCTGGTATAAAAGAAAAAGTAATAAAAGAAGTATGCAAAGCCGTGAAGTCTCATCTTCCAATCTGTTGTTGGGACAAATATACTAAAAAATTTTGAAAAACCAAATTTTTCCCTCTCTTATGGCCTTTATTCTGTATGAATAGTTGCCTGGAACCCTCTTCAGGACTCCTTATTTGTGAAATTTTCTTTGTTCTTGCGCCGGTATTCAGTCGGAATGACGTCAAACTCCTTTTTAAAACAGGTGCTGAAATAGCGGGTGTCGCTGAATCCGACTTTATAGGCGACTTCCGAAATCGCATAAGAGCCGTTCTGCAGGAGTTGTGCCGCACGTTTCATGCGTGTGGTATGGACCAGACGCATGGGAGACATGTTGGTCAGGTTTTGATCCGTCGATATAATAAGGAGCTGTTCATATTTTGCCGGGGGCCATTCCTCGACAGGGTGTGCCTCGGTGAGCAAGGCTGCTTTCCTGGAGTGGTGCGGGCTCTCCTTTTAGACCGTTGACTCGTTGAGCCTTATATATGGCAACCTCGATATGTACAATATCGAGGTTGCCGGTTTTTTTGGGGGGGGGTAAACCAATGTCCGCTGTAGGAAATGTGTGGTGTGAATCGTTGTAATACAATGTGTTGCGAGTGAGTCGAGACCTGTTTTCGGGTCGGGACAGAACCGGTCGCGACTGGACTTCGAACAGTCTGCCCGAGAATGCATTCGCAGGAATCGGGCAGCGCAGTTACGTTTCCAGAGCCGTTGTCGAGGCTTGAATCTGCTGTGTCAATCCATTAGTCGCATCACGATGGGCGGATCATTGGTTTGCCGGGCCGATATTACGCGGGCGGGACCGAAATCCCGCCCGACGGTTTACTGTTGCTCCAATGTTGGCAGTTCTCCGGTGAGTTCGTATCTCCACACTGAGCCTGCATTCTGCAAGAGGGTGTTCATGGCATCGACGGCGTCCTGCCAGGTGACGGTCGTGTCGTCGACCTTCGTGGTTTCGCCGTTTCCGCTGCCGATACCGGTATCGGGGCTGTCGCTCCAGTAGCAGTCGGTCACGGAGGCGGAGTTGGATCCCACTATGCCGCCGATATAGTATCTGCCGGAGACGCTGCCTGTGGTATGATAGCAGTCGGTCACGGAGGCGGAGGTGGAGTTGGATCCCACTATGCCGCCGACATAGTATTCGCCAGCGACACTGCCTGTGGCACGGTAGCAGGCGATCACGGTGCCGGAGGTGGAGTTGCGTCCCACCACGCCGCCGATAGAGGACCCGCCGGAGACGGTGCCGGAGACGGTGCAGGCGCTCACGATGCCGTTGTTTTGTCCCACGATGCCGCCGCCAGCATCTTCCCCCGAGACATCTCCCGAGACGGTGCAGGCGTTCAGGATTCCGGAACTTAATCCCGCCACGCCCCCGACAAGGATGTAGCCGGATATATGCACATTCTCCAACGTCAGTTCCTCCACCTTGCCGTCGGAGCCGAGATGGCCAATCATACCCACATAGTTTACTCTCTCTTGGATGATGGTCAGCCCCGTGATGGTATGTCCGTTGCCGTTGAAGGTGCCGGTGTATGGGTTTTCCTCGTTACCTACCGGCGCCCACTCCTTGCCCGTTATGTCGATATTGGAGGTAAGGGTGCAGTTCAGCGTCGGGTCGCTTTGTGCAGCCTTGTTCCAGGTCAACAGACCGTCGGGGGTATAGACCGTGTAGGTCTTGGTGTCGGCATCGTAGGCGTAGCCCAGGTCCACGGCCTCGCCGTTTTGGCTGCCGCCGTCGGCCCAGTCGCCGATTTCGCAGCCATCCAGTGTCAACTCCTTGTTATTCACCTTGACGGTATAGGTATAGTTGTTGCCTGCCTTCAGCGCGCCGTCGGGCACGGTGAGCGTGGCTTTAATTGAACATTACATTCAACGGCAGGGATGTTACTGTCTGCGGGAAGAGGATGACCGACGACGTGAGGTTGCCGTTCTTCAGCTCCATGACCAGCTCCCCGGCTTGCGCCTCGGCGTCCGCAGTGGCAGTACCGTCGGTCGTGTCGAACGTACCGGTGAGTTTCACTTCGCCCAGTTTATAGCCCTCAGGCTTGACTTGGCTGAAATCCACGCCGGAGCCAGCCTTGAAGGTAAGGGTTATCTGGCTCATGCAGTGGTGGAAGGCGTGATCTTTGGCCGGGTCTGTTTCGCCTTGCGGGTTCTTGTCGGTAAAGTTTACTTCCGGGCTTTGGGTGTTGCCCGTAGCTCCCGAAGCGAAGAGGAAGTCGATGGCGGGCTGGTCCTGCTGCGCCGCGGCGTCTGTTGTGGCGGTGAGGACGCCTCCCGCCGCGTTGTATGGATAATAGGCACGGAAAGTATGGGTCTCCGTATCCTGGTAATAGATAATCGTACCTTCTTCACGGAACAGCCCTTCTTTCAGGATGAAAGGCACGTTGTCGTACAGGGAACCGATGTCGGTGATGCCGATACGGTCGCCGTCGTCCCAGGTGGTTCCGCTGGCGCGGGTGGCAGGGGCGATGTCGGCTGTAAACCGGGCGGCCACGGGGCCGTCGTTGCCCAGCCTCTCGTGGCCGTTGTCACAAGCGGCCGCTGCGAGGGCGAGCGCTGCGAGGGCAAAAAATCTTGTCTCCATTCTATCTGTCATTTTATCATTTACAAATCGGCATTCACATCACCTCCGTCCACCGGGCTCCAGCCGTTGATTTCGGCTCCGTCGACCTCCATGCTTTCGGGGGTCTCAACCAGCGTACCGCCGAGCGTCAGCGATTCGGCCTTGTCGGTGTTGAAGGCCGCGAGGGCTTCCGTGAGGTCGCTGGACAGCGTTGTGGGCTTCAGATTCCCGTCTGCATAGTGGATTTCACCCGTCAGCCGCTGCTCCGTGCCGGCCACACCCAACAGACGCACCGTAGCTTTCCATTTGCCGGCATCGCCGCCTTCGGTAATCTTCGTGAAGGACAACGCGACATTCGAAACCGCTCCGTAGGTGTCGGTAGCAAAGTCGAGAGTTCCGGCTGCACCCGTCAGGTGGGCCGTAATCTCCGTGATGCGGTCGGCAGCATCGCCTGTGGGCTCGATGACAAGGGTCAACTCGCGCACCTGCTGCTTCATGGCGGCGGTAATCGGATAGTCGTTGTCTTTCTCAATCGTCATCTGCTTCGTATAGGTGAAGAACCACTCCGGGGCGTTGTTGATAAAGGTGCCCGCTGTCTGCTGGTTGCCCGTGGCTGCGGCTACGGTGGCCGTGGTGCCGTCAATGGTAATTCCTTCCGCTTGGTTCCAGATTACCAGGGTGTAGTCGCCCGGGGTGAACAGCCGGTCGGGAGCATGAGTTGCGGAGGTTTCCGTCCCCGCATAGTCGCCCATGGCGATCGACCACGTGGCGGGGATGTCGATACCTTCGCCGCGCGCCGACCAGTCGGCCGTCACCGCAATCTTGCTGTAGTCGGGGTGCGGCGTATTGTAGAGCGAATCCTTGACGCAGGAGGCAGCCAGCAGCGCTGCGGCTGCGGCGGCCAGAATCGGAATATGGCGTGTCGTTTTCATATCGTCGTCGTTCGGTTTAGAAGAGGTTCCACTTCAGGGTGATACCGGCATTCACGGGGCCCCACCAACCTTGGACCTCCGAGCCCTGACGCACACGCATGTCGTCGATAATGCGGTATTTCTCGTAATCGGCGTTCTGGTAGCCCAGCCCGAGCGAGAAGTCGAGGGCGAGGCGCTTGCCGATGGGCAGGATATAGCCTCCGGTCAGACCTCCGCCCAGAAGGTCGCCCTGGCGTCCTGTTTCGGAGAGCTTGTAGTTGAACTGCCCGGCCTTGAACATCACGCCGAGGTAGCCGCGCCGCTCCTTGCCCATATGATAACGTACTTCGGGCGCTACCTCCCACAGGGCGTAGCGACGCTCCTTGTCGCTCCACGTCCACGAGGTCCACGAGCCGTTGACGCCTACACTTCAGTGGTCCCCGATACGCCACTCGATGCCGAGGTCGGGCGTCAGCGTCGCCCAGCGCAGCAGGTTGGCGCGCAGGGCGAGACCCATGTCGCAGGTTGCGGTCTCTTGGGCTGCAGTGGTGTGGGCGGTAGCCTCCTTGGTGGCACGGCGTGCCTCTTCGGTCTTGTGCTGCTCGGTGGCGGTCTGTTCAGCGGCAAGGCGCTTCTCTTCGGCTTGTTTCTCTTCGGTCCGCTGCTTCTGTTCCGCGTCTCTTTCGGCTGCGAGGCGCTCCTCTTCGGCGCGTTTTTCGGCAGCAAGACGCTCGGCTTCGGCCTGTTCGGTAGCCCGACGGCGGGACTCAAGCTCGGCTTCCGACGGCCCGGTCGGGATGACGATCCGCACGGTCACGTAGTTGCCTTTGGCGGCGTGGTTTTTCGTTGTGAAGCACGCCTCGGTCAGCCCGCCGCGGAGGATCATTTCGGTCTTCACGCGGTTTGAGCGGATTTTGGCCATCGCGAGGTTCTCGGCCTCCGAGGACTGCGAGGTACAGTAACCGTCGACAAGGACGGGAACCTTGCCGTTCGCAATGGCTGTGCGGTTTTGCGCAATGCAGGCGATCAGACGGTCGAGCTCTTCGCCGTTGCCGTTCCACGGGATGTAGAACATGTCGTCGTCCGCCACGAAGCGGAAGGTGTACTCGGCCGGGTCGGGGTCGGAGGGGCTGTTGGACGTCTCTCCGAAAGCATGGCCTGCGAAGAGGCTCAACGCAAACAAAAGGGTCAGAAGTCTATTCATGGTATTCAAAGATTTATTCGGGTTGCCCGGGGACAAAACATTCCCGGTTCGGATCGAGGATTTTCGGGCAGAACAGAGCCGTTTCGGGGCGTCGTTTGTGATTCTTCTGTGGGGAAAGTCTTGCTGTTCCGGGTGCGCGTTTCCCTTTCGCATCCGAAGAGCGAACGTACAGCACGGGGATTTTTCTCGAAAGAGTGCATGGCTTCAGGCCGAAGAGTCCGAGAACAAAATTAGTAGAAAAAAACAGGCTGAAAAATCCCCGCCGAAGATTCTGTTGTTTAGACAAAAAATTGTCGATTAGGCAAGGAAAATTGTTGTTTAGGCAAAAGAAAATTGTCGTTCAGGCAGGGAAATGGGACTGTCGGAGCCCGGTCGGAGTTACAAAACCGACGTGTCTCCGCTTTGCGTCTTGCGCCAGTTGGAGGGTGAAATGCCCTCCCGGGCCTTGAATATGCGGGTGAAATGGCTGGGCGAGATGAAGCCTGCGGCCTCGGCAATTTCGGAGATATTCTGTCCGGGGTGTCGGAGTAACTGCCGTTTGGCATACTCCAGCCGCAGATCGGTAATCCAGTCGCGGAACGAAAGGTTGTATGTTGCCTTGATGTATTCCGAGAGGTATGTACGGTTGATTTGGAGGGTTTCGGCCAGCTCTCGGATGGTCAGTCCGGGTTTTAGGTATCCGTCGGCCGCCGTCCACTCGGATAGCCGTGCTGCAATATCGGTATGGACGTGCCATGCCTCTCGGTCCGTTGAGTCGACGG
>CALUJN010000027.1 GCA_944320985.1 uncultured Alistipes sp.
CGCCCGGGGACACGGGTCGCCACAATCGCCTCGGTCCGACAGTCGGAGATCGACCGGCTCGACGAAGAGCAGGTCGGACGCGCAGACTTCTATATCTGTGTTCCCGAAGAGATGACCAACACCTACTGATTCGAACTCCGCTCCGGCAGACACTTGCCGGAGCGAATTCCATATCCCCGTACGCAAAATCCCGAACAGAAAAGAAGGATCGAGCGTCTGAGCGCAGCGGAAAGTCAAGTTCCAGGTTCGGGTTGCGTCGCTGTCAGGAGCGCCTGATGATGAAACAAAGATCCGGGAACTCAATTATACGCGGAAGGGATAAGAGACATGCTCGGAGTCCGATTCACGGTCCAGAGCGCCGTACGATCCTTGGAATGGGCACCCTATGCAGCCCGATCGTATGCCGCCGCCGATTCGTCCGGGCCGATTTTCAACGAGGAGGAAGCCACAGAACGACCACAGCCCGGACAAGATATTCGAGAGAGGGCAATCCGTCGTATGTTTTCCCGGTTCAAGGCAAAGAAAATGCGGATATCGCCTGTTTGACAAAAACTTTTACCTATGCGAAGATTCCTTACAATACTGTCTTTTTGTGCTGCACTCTCCGTTCAGCATGCGATTGGCGGGATACTGATCGAAGCCGAAAGTTTCGAGGACAAAGGAGGCTGGGTCGTCGATCAGCAGTTCATGGATATCATGGGATCGCCCTATCTGATGGCTCACGGCATGGGATCGCCCGTAAACGACGCCTCCACGGAGGTCGCAATTCCCGAAGCCGGAGTGTACCAGGTATATGTCCGCACCTTCAACTGGGTGTCACCATGGTATGCGGGAGAGGGCCCCGGGGAGTTCCGGCTCTCTATCGGGAATAAGAGGCTGTCGGCCAGGCTCGGGATCTGCGGAGATGCCTGGGAGTGGCAACCGGCCGGAAGCATCCGGTTGGCGGCAGGCCGGACGACCGTACGGCTTCACGACATGACGGGGTTCAACGGCCGCTGCGACGCCATCTACCTGACCCGCGATGAAAACGACCTTCCGCCGTCGGATGCGGCGGCTCTCGCCGCCTTCCGGCAACGGATGCTCGGACAATCTTCGCAACCGAAACTCGCCGGGAAATACGATCTGATCGTCGTGGGAGGAGGAATCGCGGGCATCTGCACCGCCGTCTCGGCTGCCCGTCTGGGCTGCAAGGTCGCCCTGATACACGACCGACCCATCCTGGGAGGCAACAACAGCTCGGAGGTAAGAGTGCATCTGGGCGGCAGGATAAATATCGGGCCCTACCCCAACCTCGGCAACCTGCTCAATGAATTCGGACATACCCGGTTCGGGAATGCAAAGCCTGCGGAAAACTATGAGGATGCGAAGAAACATGCCATCGTGGAGGCCGAGAAGAATATCGATCTTTTTTTGAACTACAGAGCCAATGGCGTTGTGATGAACGGCCGGAGCATCGGAAGCATAAGGGCCTGTCATATCGAAACAGGAGATCGGATCGAACTTCAGGGGAAGCTTGTCTGCGACTGCACGGGAGACGCGGTGATCGGCTGTCTGGCCGGAGCCGACTACCTGTACGGGCGGGAAGGGCGAGACGAATTTTCTGAAAGCATCGCCCCGGTCAAAAGGGACAGTATGGTCATGGGAGCTTCGGTACAATGGTATTCAGTCGAGGAGAAACAACCGCAAAAATTTCCCCGATTCTGCTACGGTCTGGAATTCGATGAGAAGAACTGTCAACGGGTAACCATGGGGGAATGGACCTGGGAGACCGGCATGAAGCACGATCAGATCGCCGATGCGGAATACATCAGGGATTACGGGCTGTTGGTCGTCTACTCCAACTGGAGTTATCTCAAGAACCGTCTGCCGGAAAACGACAACTATAGAAATCGCAGATTGGGGTGGGTCGCCTACATCGCCGGAAAGAGAGAATCAAGACGCCTGTTGGGCGATTATATCCTGAAACAGGACGATATCGTGAAAAGGGTATTCCATGAGGACGGCACCGCCGCAACAACTTGGACGATCGACCTTCACTTCCCCGATCCGAAGAACGAGGCGCTTTTTCCCGAGGAGCCCTTCAAATCGGCGACCGAGCACATCAAGATCCATCCCTATCCGATCCCTTACCGATGCCTCTATTCGCGAAATGTAGAGAACCTCTTTATGGCCGGACGCCACATAAGTACCACGCACGTCGCATTGGGAACGACACGGGTGATGCGTACGACCGGCATGATGGGAGAGGTAGTCGGCATGGCGGCCTGGTTGTGTACAAAATATGGCGCAAGTCCGCGTGAGATCTATTTTTATCACCTGCCGGAACTCAAGGAGTTGATGGCGCAAGGCACTGGCCGGAAGGATCTGACACCTTCGCAGACATTCAACAAAGGAGAGATGTTGAAGGATTGATACAGCCCTTGCAGCCGATGCCGGCAAGTCGGATTTTTGCGGCCGGGTGAAACGGGATGGTCGTTTTAGGCTTTGAGACGTTTCCGCATCACAAAGTTGGTCAGTTCCAACCGGTTTGCCCGGCGTTTCTGAACCTTCACAACTTCGTATCCTCTCTTCTCGAAGAAAGGACGGGCCGTCAGGCTCACCTCGGAGGTGATTTCCGAGACTCCGTATTCCCGGGCCTTCTTTTCCACGGCCGAAAGCAGCAAACTCCCGACGCCGACCCGCTGATAATCCTTATGCACGAAAAGCGAGTGCAGGTAGCCTTCGGTATTCATCGACGAGAAGCCGATAATCTCATCTTGTTCGTTCAGCGCTGCGACGTAGTCATTGCGGGCCAGTAGCTCTTTCATGTGCTCCGCACTCTCCCCGCACGAAACCCAGTCCTCCACCTCTTCGCGGGTATAGTCCCGCGCATTGACATGAAGGACTGTCTCCCGAAACAAAGTTTGCAGCACGGAAATATCCTCCTCCGAGAGTTTCCGTAATCGGTATCGAGGCTTCAGCGACCGGATCACCCGACAAGGATTCCCGACGGCGAGGCAATTCGCAGGAATTGGTTTCGTTACCACGCTCCCGGCTCCGATGACGCTACCTTCGCCGATCGTTACTCCGGGCAGGATAATACTACCTCCGCCGATCCAAACCCGATCCCCAATCGTAATCGGAAGCGCCCGCGTTCGGAAAAAGAGTTCCCCGGAGTCTTCATCCCAGTTCTCAACAAAGCGTTCCTCCCAATTGATCGGGTGTGTGGCCGTATAGAACTGCACATTGGGAGCAATCAACACCTGATTGCCGATATGAATTCGGTTCTCATCCCTCAATGTGCAGTTGTCGCCGACAACGGATTTATCGCCGATGAAAATATGCTTGCCGCACTGGCAGGTAAAATTGCGGCCGACGCTTGAATAATAGCCGATACCTCCCAGCATCTCCTCCAGAATTGGTCTCCGTGCGACATCATCCGTCTGAGTGTCATTGAACACCGCAAGGAGCTTTTGTGTCTTTGCAATCATCTCCAGCACCTCCGCATCCAGCCGGTTGCAGGTTTCGCCATCAAGAAAGCGGCGGTAATTCTCGAATTTCTCTTTCATACGCTCATCGGGTTATTGCCCTATAAAGATAGGTTTTTAATTCCAGTTGGCGCACACGGTCATTCGACAAAATTTCGTTACCCGCTCGGGCCGCGCGACGTCTTCTTCGGGGTGATAAAACGTCGCGGACGGTCCTGCTGCTTTTGGGTCTTGAAGGCCGCGGTTCGCGGGGATCGTCCCAACTCTCCCGGTAGGTTGTATCCGATGCATTCTCTTTCCAAAGATAGGGACGTACCGTCGGACCTCCCCACCATTTCACCAGCGCCCGCACGACATATCCCGCTTCGATCCGGTCCCGGTCCATGCGTCGCACCGTGTATTTCCCGTACTCCACCCAGTCCCGCGGATCGCTCTGATAGACCTACGCCATCTGCAGCCGGTCGTCCATCACCACATATCCTTTCGATTGCGTTCCCCGCACGTAGATCGGCTCTCCCTCGCGGAGCATCTCGATCTGCTCCTTGGTCAAGGGCTTCCTGCAATCGACAGATTTCGACGCGACGCCTCCGACTGTTGTTGCCGTTGCTTTTCCGCCTCCAGCTTTTGCAGAATAGCTGTGACCTGCGGGCGTTGTTCGTCCGTGTAGTTGCGAACCCGCTCGATCATCGCCTGTCGGAAGCGATTCTGCTCGATCCGTTGCATCAGGCGGCCGTAACTGAACTTCCGATCCACCTGCGAAGCCTTGAACGTATGCCCCTCCAGAGTGAAGGTCACGCCCTGGATCTCCTTCGCAGGATCGCCGCCCCGATGGACAAAGGTCGTGGCGACCTGTCGTCTGGCCAGTTCTTCTGCGAGTGCCGTCCAGGAAGTGCAATCGGGCAGCAGTTCCCGCAGGAGGTCGTAAATCCGGTGGCGCAGCTCCTCCTTGTGGGGGGGGGTAGCTGATTCAGGTTGTTCCTCTCGGGCATCCGCCCTTGGGTTTCGCTACCTCCATGGCTCGGAGACGTTGACGGTGAAACAAGCAATCGGGTATTGTTTCGCAAAGCGTGTTTCGTCGGGCTGGAGCAATATCCCGGGGTCGCAAAGGCTTCAGCGCAGAGGCGCTTCCGTACCGGCAACCGGCAAGAGGTTCATGGCGCGGCAAGAATGGGAAGCGTGCAACTTTTGGTCCGATCGGATCGGAACAAGACGTCATCCAGCCAGTGGCGGCGGGCAACGAATGAAAGGTGGTCGGCTCTTCAGTGAGGAGCTGAGGAAGGGATGAATGGCGCTGTCTTGGTCGGTGGTTTTTGCGTCGTTCCGAGGATAACGGCACCTGCAACCGCTTTGTTTCACCGAAGAGCGCGATTGCGCTTCCTTGCCCGTAGTTGCACAACCGATATGTGACCGACCCGCTTCTTTCGAATAGGATACGCGTGTTCCCTAAAATTCGATCCGATAGCTGATGTTGGGGACGATGTTCGCCTCACGCTCGGGCTCCACCTGCCCGGTAAGGTAGTTGTAACGATGACCGTAATAGTCCTTGTAGCCCGTCAGATTCAACAACTTCAGCGCAAATTCATGTGCCACGCGCCGGCGGTTGATCCGGTAGCAGACGGTCAGGTGGGCAAGCAGTACGGGATCGAACTGCTCCGTGAAGGGGCGGCTCTCGTCGTAGACCGCCGTGTGGAACGCAGCCGAGGCATCCCCATCGATCGGCGAATAGCGGTCACCGCCCTGGAAGGTTACACGACCACTGATGCCCAACATGTTTTGTCGATTGCGGCCTGTCATCCACTCCTTGCCGGCCAGCACATTCAGCACGTAATGGCGGTTGTAGCGCGTGTCGAACCAAGTGCCGCCGGCCGTTCGGTAGCGGGTGTCGAACAGCGAGGCCGTCGCCATGTAATAGAAGCCGCGTGCGAGAAAGCGTTCAAAGGTGATGTCCACACCGTAGTTCAGCCCCCGGCCGTCGTTGGTCAGCCGCTCGTCGAGAAACCAGTCGTCACCGCCCTGCAGGTTGATAAACGAAAAGGTAGTTCCCGGAACAACCGCCACCGAATAGAGATATTGTACATAGGGCTCCACCCGCAGGTGGCGATCCGTGCCGATCTGCCAGTCCCAGGCAAGCGACAGGTAGTGAGCCTTCGTGAAGTCGAGGTCGCGGTTGACCCGCTTGCCGCCGACCTCCGTAAAATAATAATTCAGCATCTCCAGCCGGCTGTGCAGGCCGTAGGCCAGCGCCAGTGAGTGGTCCGGCGCAGCCTGCCACTTTACACTCACACGCGGTTCCAGCGTCCAACGGTCATTAAGCGTGAACCACTGCGCATAGAGCCCCACGCCCGCCTCCCAGCGCGGCGAAATCCGGAAAACCGACTGCGTCCAGGCTGACATCAGTGCGCTCATGCCCGCCTCGTCGGTCAGCTTCTGCAACTCTCCGTCGCGCGCCGGAGCATCCTGCAGAAGCTGGTCGTAGCGCAACCCCGTCAACCGGATGCCCATCCGGTTCGTATGCCGCTCGCCCAAGCGCGTCTGCAGTGAGGTCGAGAAGACAAAATTCCAGTCCGTATTGCGGATGACGTTCTGCGGCAGGGGAACCACCTCGTCGTTCATCCGCTCGGTGTGCATGTCCAGCCCGCTGACCGTTGCGGCAAGGCTTGTCCTCCATTGCGAGGCACGGCCCACCCGCATCACATGGTTAAGCCCCACGGCTCCCATGTACTGGCGCACGTCCTGATTCTCCATGTCCTGATCGTAGGCCCACTTCGCCGGATCGGTCTCGGCCACGGTTCCCGAGCGGTCTATCAAGCCGACACCCCACAGCGAGAAGGTTCCGGCCCGACGGCTCGGAAACGAGAATTTGAATGACAGGTCCTGGTAGTTTGTCCCCTCGGCATCGGCAGGCAGCAGCGGAGTGAGCAACGAAAGGGTCGAATAGCGGTAGTTGAAGAGGTACGATCCGTCGTAATTTTTCGAAAAAGGGCCCTCGGAAGCGGCATCGATGCCGAGGATTCCCAGTTGGAAGGTGTGTTCGTAGCGGGCGTTGTTGCCGTTGCGCAGGTACATGTCGAAGACTCCCGAGAGGGCGTTGCCATATTCGGCGGGAAAGGCTCCCGTGTAGAAGTCCGAATTGCCGAGGACCTGGCTGCTCAAAGCCGTGAGCCCCCCGCCGCCGAAACTCGTCACCTCGGCGAAGTGGTTCGGGTTGGGAATCTCCACCCCCTCCATGCGCCATTGCAGGAATTTCGGGGCATTACCCCGCACCACGATGCCGTTGTTGCCGACCGTCGAGGCAACACCGGCAAAAGCCGAAACCAGCCGTGCCGGATCATCCATGCTGCCGGCATAGCGGCTGGCCTCCTCGACGCTCAGCATGCGGCCTCCGGCCAGCGCCATGCTGTTCAGCGGCTCGGTCTTGTTGACCATGGGCCGCACGACCACCTCCTCGACAGCAACCAACGCCTCCTGCAGGCGGACATCGAGTACCACCTTCTTCGACGAACCGACGAGAATCTCGCGCAACTGGGTCGACTCATAGCCCAGACAGCTCACCTCGATATCGTGGCGGCCTACGGGCACCCGACGTAGCGAGAAGCGCCCCAGCGAATCGGTCGTCGTACCGAAGGTCGGCTGCCGGTCCATGACCACGACCGTGGCATAGGCAACCGGTTGTCCGCTGTCCCGATCCGTGACGGTGCCCCGGATAGTTTGCGAGGCGGTTTGGGCGGACAGCGTGGGAAAAAAGAGGATCTGTATGAGAAGCAGAAGGAGCGGTCTCTTCATGGAGGATTGGTTTGCGGATTGTTACCGCAAAATTAACCTCCGCAGTCGCGTGCGGCAATACTGATTTATCAGTAATCAGGCATCGAGAATCCCGGGGATCCAAGCGTACTTGACCGCTTCGAGCGAGTTGTCGACACCGAGTTTCGCAAGGATCCGCTGCCGGTGTGTGTTGACCGTATGGATGCTGATGTGCAATTCATCGGCGATCTCCTTGCTCGGACACCCTTGTGCAATACGTTGCAGGATCTCCCGCTCGCGGGGCGTAAGAATATCCTCGCGGTCGAAAAGGTCGTCGAGCGGCGAAAAGGAGTCTCCGGTGCGGGTGTCGATCAATTGCGAAGTGAGCTTGTAGGGCGGCTGCTGGTTTGCCGAAAGGTTCACGATGCTCAATGCCAGCCAGACGTTTCCAGCGCGGTCCATCTCCAGAATCTGAAACTCTTCCGTTACTCGTTTGTAAGCACCGCGGACCAAAGCCCGATATTCCCGGATTAGTTTGAAATGCCGGATACTGTCGTCTGGCCTTTTACGCAGAAAAACATGTCGCATGCCTGCCACGCCGTTCTTGGCTACCGGCAGCAGATCGTCGGGATGGATCTGCACGCCCGTATATACGCCCTGCGGATCGCTGAAAAGCGCCCGGTGGAACTCCGATTCGTAGGCGTGTTCGCACCGGTGCAGGTCGAAGATCGAAACGGCACTTCCCGCCAGGAGCGGCGACGTGGAGAGTGCAGCGATGTGACGCGCAAGCACGGCGGGATCGAGATCCTCCTCGCGGAATCGCTGACTGGCCAACAATTCGGCATATTGTTTTTGCAGGACTTCCATGGGTGCTGGTGTTGTTTTCTCGCACAAAGATAGCGAATCAACCGAGACTGCGGATAAAGACTGATGCTTTATCTCATGCAATAAAAAAACAACTACCGTGAAGGGAAGCTGCCGCCTGTCCCGCAGCGTCTGCAACGTGCGCGGTGAGAGGTGCAGGAACACAACGACCAGCGCCTGGCGCTGGTCGGCACGGACTATGCGCTGATTACGGTCCACCGCTACGAGAGTCGCAGGCGTTATCTGACCGAGTTGATCTGCCCGTGCTACTGGAAGGGGAATCTGCCCCTCGCGAAGGTCAACAACGAATTGGTCCGAACCTTTACCTTCTATTTCTATCTGAAGACGGGAAAGGGTCCAGCGGAATACCGTTATCCGCTATATGAAGTGTCTGAAGAAAATTACAAGTCTGGCCCGCGTCAATGACTGGATGGCGAAGGCTCCCTTCCTCGGAATCCGTTTCCTCGAAAAGGAGATTGTCCGGGAGTTTCTGACGATGGCCGAACTGCCGACCCTTTTTCCAACGGAGAAAAATCGACAACATCTCATAACTCACAAGAATTCGCCACCCAGTCAAACGATAATCATTTATTAATCAATACGTTATTTAAGAACGACATCAAAAATCAAAAGACCAGAAGCGTACACTTTGTTCTTCAGAAGGTCGCAACAGATACAATATTGAAATTTGGTTATCCGATTCTCGGTGTCAGCGGCGGCCGTTAAGGGCGATCATATCGCGGAGTGTGGTGTTGAAATCCTCGGCGGCCAACAGCTCTTCGAGGCTGAGGTGCATGCGGTAACGCCACTGATAGCGCGGAATGGCCGGGATGTTGATGCGCTCCTTGTGCGGATCGGGCGCCCGCAGCGTTTTGTCCATCGCGAGCCAGTCCTGCAGGGGCAGGATCG
>CALUJN010000028.1 GCA_944320985.1 uncultured Alistipes sp.
TCGGTGAGGTGGAGAACTTCCTCGACCGGCAATCCGCCGACAAACCCTTCTTCCTCTATTACGGACTGCATCAGCCGCATGTTCCGCGTGCTCCGCATGCGCGCTTCGTTGGCAAGACCGACCTGGGACCGCGCGGTGACGCCGTGGTCGAGGCCGACTGGTGCGTGGGTGAGGTGATTGCCCACCTCGAAGAGAAGGGGCTGCTGGAGAACACGCTGGTGATTTTCACTTCGGACAACGGTCCGGTGATCAACGACGGTTACTACGACGATGCCGAGGAACGCCTGGGCAACCACGATCCCAAGGCCGGAACGCGCGGCGGCAAGTACAGCCTCTACGACGGCGGTACGCACGTCCCGATGATCGTCTACTGGAAGGGGCATGTCAACGCGAAAGTCTCCCTGGCCTTTGTCTCGCAACTCGACCTCTTCGCCTCGCTGGGCAAGCTCGTCGGAGGTGAGGTCCCCAAGAGCATCGACAGCCGCGAGCACCTCGATGCGCTGCTCGGCAAGACCGACACCGCACGGGAGGACCTCATACTCGAGGCGCAGGGCAAGCTGGCCTACCGCAGCGGAAAATATGCGCTGATCCCGCCCTACAAGGGTCCCGAGACCAACATCACGAAGAACGAACTGGGCAACCTGCCCGACTGGAGCCTCTTCGACCTCGAAGCTGACCGCGGGCAGCGGAACAACATCGCCGCGCAGGAGCCCGAAACGCTCGAACGACTCAAAAACGCTTTCATGGCGATCGCCGGGGACCATTACAACCCGCAAACTAAGGAAGAAGAGCTGAAATAACCTTCCGAAACCTGTCGGACAAAAGAAACCCCGGATCGAAAATTTCGATCCGGGGTTTTTCACATCCGATAAAGATCGGCAAGCGGATCAATCCACCGTCCGGCTGTCCCACCACGTCGCATTCGGGCGCCACTCCCGCTTCATCATGTTCTGACGGGTCGTTTCCTGGGATTTCAGGATGCGGGCATTGTTGTGGGCGCGGTAAGCCTCCTCCTTTTCCACGGTATATTCCGGATCCGGGACCGGCATGACGGCATGCGTCTCGTCGAGCCACTGGTGGAGCTTGCGTTTCAACGTCTCCAGCTTCTTCGGGTATGCGTCATTCAGCGGTTTGGTTTCGCCCAGATCCTCGGCCAGATTGTAGAGCTCATATCGGCCGTCCTCGTGGTAAAAGATCAGTTTCCACTCCCCTTCGCGGATGATCGACGAGGGCTCACCGCCCTGATTGCCGTAGTGGGGGTAATGCCAGAACAAAGGACGCTCCTCGATTTTCCCTCCTTCGAGCAGCGGCCGAATCGTCACCCCGTCCACCCGATACTGCGAAACGCGCACGCCGGCATAATCCATCGCCGTGGGGAAGATGTCGATACCGCTCACGGGCGTATGACAAACCTCGCCGTGGCCGCACGTCGGATCGTAAATCACGAACGGAACCCGGATGCCGCCCTCCCACTGACGTCCCTTGCCGCCACGCAGCGGCGCCAGATTCGTCGAATAGGCATCGCCCGAAACCACACCTCCGTTATCGCCCGTGAAGAAGATGACCGTATTGTCATCCAATCCGAGCTCTTCGAGTTTGTCCAGCACAATACCCACGCCGTTGTCCATCATCTCGATCAGCCCCGCATAGACCGGGTTGTCCTGGTATTTGCGCACAGGTTGGGTACGGTCTACCTCGAAGCCCGGTCCGGAACGGAATCCCAGGCTGTCGATCTTGTCCCGATACTTCCGCCACAGCGCCTCCGTGGTCTGGATCGGCCCATGAACGGCATAGAACGAAAGATAGGCAAAGAACGGCTGACCCGTTTTCGCCATCTCCTCGATGAACGAGGCCGTTTCGCATCCCAGGCGTTCGGGCAGCACCTCCCCGGCAGGTCCGTCCTCAAGTTTGGGATTGTTGTAGGGCACAAAATATCCGCCCCGAGGACTCCCGGACGAATAACCGCCCCGGTTGATGTCGAAACCCTGCATCTCGGGCGTCACCCGATCGCCAAGGTGCCATTTTCCGGCCATAAAGGTCGTATAACCCTGCTCCCGAAGCGCCTCGGCGATCGTCGTGAACTCCTCGCGCAACTCCCACTTGTAATCGGCAGGCAACAGCCGGCTGCAACGCCCCATCGTACGCCATGCCTCGCCGCTCTTCTCGCCGATCCAGTCCGTCACGCCGTGGCGCGTCGTATAGAGTCCCGTCATGATGCTCGCCCGCGACGGGCTCGAAACCTGGCAGGCCGCATAGCCGTCCGTAAAGACCGTTCCCCGAGCCGCAAGTCGATCGATGTTGGGCGTCTCGTAGAGCCGGCTGCCCATGAATCCGCAATCCGTCCAACCGTAGTCGTCGACGAGGATGATCAGAATATTGGGCCGGTCCGATTTTCCGGCACGCTGCGATCCGGATGCGGCCGCAGTCGCCGGAAGCAGTCCCAACAGTGTGGCGGGGATCAAGCCCGCCTTTGCTGCATGAAAAAGTGAATCCATATCGTATTTGTTTTTATTCCAGTCTTTTTATCGCTGTAGCTGTTCAAAAGGTTTCAATGCGGGTCTCGCCGCATACCCCCTCCGGAGTGCTGACCCGGACCCGGATCGTCCGGCTGTCCGGAGTGCCGCTGATGACAGCCATACACTTCCCGCTGAATGTCTTCATCGTCTGCCCGGCAAAGCTCTCGAGCGACGTCGGATCGCCGTTGCACAGGGCAACCAACTCGCCGCCCCGGACCGACACCTCCAGTTGCAGGGCCGCATCCGGACAGAGCGTCCCCTGCGCATCAACCACCGAGATCTCCACGAACGAAAGGTCCCGGCCATCGGCCTCGATCCGCGTCCGGTCGGGCTCCAGCGTCAGGTGATCGGGCTCCCCGGCCGTCCGGACGATCCGCTCCTCACACGCCCGGCCCTGCGCGTCGTAAGCCACGGCACGCAACGTCCCGGCCTCGTAGGCGACATCCTCCCAGATCATCCGATAACGATCCAAACGGCCCTCCGGATTCTTTGTCCTCCGGCCGAGGCTGCGACCGTTCAGGAAAAGTTCGACCGCGGGATAATTCGTATAGCAATGGACCGGAATCCGGTCTCCCTCGTGCCAGTTCCAGTGCGGGAGCAGGTGCAGCACGGGACGGTCGCTCCATCGGCTCTGATACAGATAGTAACGGTCCTTCTTCATGCCGGCCAAATCCACGATGCCGAAATAGGAGCTCCGCGACGACAGGGTCTCGTTGTAGGGAGTCGGCTCTCCCAGGTAGTCGAAGCCCGTCCAGACGAACTCTCCGGCCACAAAGGGATTGTCGTCCTGACCCGCAAACTCCGTATCGGGCGTGGAGGCCCAGGCCGGATACTCGAGATCATACGAACTGCAATGGAAATCATCGTGGAACGGCGTCTTGAACTCCCGGGCCGGAAGGTAGTATTTCCCGCGCGAACTGACCGTAGAGGCCGTCTCCGATCCCAGAATGCAATAGTCGGGATACTGCTCGTGCATGGCTCCGTACGTATGGGGCTTGTAGTTGAAACCCACAAGATCCAACACCTCGCCGAAGCCGATCTTCAGGGCGTTCACATGGTTGTTCATCCCAACCGTCACGGGGCGTGTCGGGTCCTCCCGACGGCACACCTCAGCCAGAAAACGGGCCGTTTCGACCCCCTCGGGTCTGTTCTGTTCCCGAACCTCGTTGCCGATGCTCCAGATGACGATCGAGGGATGATTCCGGTCCCGGCGAATCATGTCCGCGAGATCACGCTCCGCCCACTGGTCGAAAAACGGAGAGTAACCGTTCCGGTTCTTGGGGATCCGCCATTCGTCGAAGCTCTCCTCCATGACCAGCAGACCCATCCGGTCGCAGAGGTCGAGCAGTTCGGGCGCCGCAGGATTGTGCGACGTCCGGATGGCATTGCAGCCCATCTGCTTCATGATTTCGAGCTGCCGCTCGATAGCCCGGCGGTTCACGGCCGCGCCGAGCGGTCCCAGATCGTGATGCAGGCAGACCCCTTGCAGCGCCACCCGACGTCCGTTGAGCGAAAAGCCCCGCTCGCTGTCAAACGAAAAACTCCGGATACCGAACGGCGTCGAATATTCATCCACGACCCGGCCATTCTCCGACAAGGTGCTTACGGCGGTATAGAGCTGCGGAGAGTCGATATCCCATTTGCGGACCGCCCCAAGGCGGAACTCCTGGACCGACTCCCCGAGACGATCGCCCGACAGGGCGACAACAGACTCCGCAACCGTTCGGCCGTCGGGATCCAGGATCGTCGTTTTCAACTCGACATCCGGGGACTCCCTAAGATTCTCGACCCCGGTTCGTACGACGACCGTGGCGGAATCCGCCCCGACTTGCGGCGTCGTAACGCAGGTTCCCCAATGGGCCACATGAACCGGTGACATGCGCACAAGCCGCACGTGGCGGTAAAGTCCGGCCCCGGGATACCAGCGGGATGATTCCGGGAGATTCTCCAGCCGCACGGCCACGATGTTCCGCGACCCTTCCTGCAAGAGATCCGTAATGTCGAACGCAAACGAACTGTAACCGTACGGTCGCGTCCCGGCAAGCTGCCCGTTGACATAAACCTCGGCTCGGCTCATCGCGCCATCAAACTCGAGCCGATAGCATTGCCCCTCCCGAAGCGGCAGCGAACCGAGGTCGTAACGATACCATCCGGTACCGATGAACGGCAGGGCTCCGGTTCTTCCGGCCCGCAGCAGCTCCCGACTTTCGCCATCCTCGAGGACCTTCACCTTCTGACGGTCAATCGTCATATCGAACGGTCCCGCGATGGCCCAATCGTGCGGAACCCGCACCTGCTGCCAGTTCGAGGCGTCGTAATCCGTTGCGGCGAAGGCCTCCGAATCCTCCCGGGTAAAGAGCCAACCCTCTTCCAATACAACAACCTCTCTGGGCGACGGGGCCGAACCGCAGGCCGTCAAGGAAAAAAGCAGAAAAAAAGAGACGACAAATCGCATAGTCAACTGGTTTATAATATTTTTCTGATTCATCAAATTTCTGCATCCGCACCCGGTCCCAATTCAGACAGACGAGCGACAGACCGAAGCACGACTCCCGATCCTGAACAACTCCGTCCGTTCCGGCCATACCCGAAGGAGTCACCAGAGCCAACAGAGTCGACTTATCCCTATACGACATTCCTTCAAGGACTTTCAAGGCCGCACCGGTCTTTACAAAGATAAGGATATATCTCCACACAACAGATGAGAAATCATTCAAAAAGGATTAAAAATATTCCCAAACGAGTCTTTGTTCCTCTCGAAGCGAGCTTGTTCAGCCAGCCATCGATTCAGAAATTCGGTTTGCCCGGAATGGTTCCGGAGTCCGATCTTCCCGTAGCGGATTGTATCGGAAGAAAATCCGTCCGGCGTGAAGATCCTTTGAACGGTCGTTGTGGGGCATCACTCCCACCCCGCCGCTCAACGCCAGCAGCACGCAGCGCACCGGAAACAGGCCGGTCGAACAGGCCGGTCGTCCTGTCCGACGACGCCTGCAGAACCGGAGCATTCCTCCGAATGACGAGAATTCGGGAAATGACAAATCCCCGATTTCAATTTCCTTTCAGATTTACATGCTATCTTTGTCCCGGAATCCGGAGTTTGCACGTTTTTTGTCCGCCGCGCTCCGGGACTCCCGCCGACAAACAGAATAAAACAGCATACGAATCATGAAAAAAATCGCCTCCGTTCCTCTTCTGACACTCTTGATCCTGATCGGCAGTCTTGGCACCGTACGCGAGACATGCGCCCGGCAGCGTAGCAAACCATTGGCAACGCTCATCGAAACCGACTCGACCGAAGAGCTGCTCGCCAGGCTGAGGAACATGCCGAACATCGAAGTCGGCAAGGGAATCACCTTCCGACCCAAGAATGACCGGTTCGAGCTCACCATGCGCTTCCGCATGCAGAACTTGCTGGCGCTCTCGTTCGACGACGACTTCTCGCTCACGGAGACCGACGCCCGCGTAAAACGCCTCCGACTGCGATTCGACGGATTCGTTTACTCCCCGAAAATCGTCTACTCCATCCAGCTGGGATTCACCGGATACGACGCCGAAGTGCTCCCGAACGGAAACGTGAACATCGTCCGCGATGCCATCATCTACTATGTCCCGAGTCCGAAATGGAACATCGGATTCGGACAGACCAAAATCAAGGCCAACCGGGCCCGGATCAACTCCTCGAGCGCCCTGCAGTTCGTCGACCGCAGCATCGTCAACAGCGAGTTCAACCTCGACCGTGATTTCGGATTCTTCGGCGAATACAACCTCGACCGTCCCCAGGGTTTCGACCTCGCATTCAAGGGGTCCGTCACGCTCGGCGAGGGGCGCAACTGGGGCAGTTCGCCCGGCGGAGGCCTCGCCTATACGGGACGGCTGGAGCTCTACCCCCTGGGGCACTTCTCGGCCAAAGGTGATGTCATCGAGGGTGATTTTGCCGGCGAGGAGCGTCCCCGCATGCTCGTGGCCGGGGCCTACGCCTTCAACCACAAGGCCTCACGACTCAGCGGACAACGCGGCGCAATCATGCCCGACGGCCAAACCCGGAACATCGGATCCTATTTCGTCGATTTCATCTTCAAGTACCGCGGATTCGCCTTCTACACCGACTTCATGGGACGCACCTGTCCCGATCCGCACTTCGGATCCGCAAGCTCCGACTTCGTATACACGGGCTGCGGCCTCAACGTGCAGACCAGCTATCTTTTCAACAAGAAATGGGAAATCGCCCTGCGCAACTCCACGCTCTTCCCCGAGAAGAAGATCCAACCGCTGACCGCATACCGCCGACACAACCAGTCGACCCTGGGCATTACACGCTACATCATCGGCCACTCGCTCAAGGTTCAGGCCGACTGCTCGTACAACTGCTACGACCGCGTGGCCGTACCCGCAGGCAAGGGTCCCGGCAACGGGTGGGAGTTCCGGTTCCAGGTCGAGTTGGGTCTATAGGATTTTCAGGGCAATACGCGCGCAGGCCTCGGCATCGGCCAGCGCATGATGATGGTGCTCGAGGTCGAAACCGCAGGCCGCCGAGACGGTATGCAACTGATGGTTGGGGAGTTGTCGCCCGAAGACCCGCCGCGAAGCCCGGCACGTGCAGTGGAACGTATAACCCGGATAAGGCATTCCGTAAAGGGCGAAGACGGCACGCAGGCACCCTTCATCGAAAGGTGAATTGTGCGCCACAAGCGGCAGCCCCTCGATGCGCGGAGCAATCTCGCGCCACACCTCGGCAAAGTCCGGCGCCGCAGCCGTATCCTCGTACGTCAGGCCGTGGATCGCCGTCGTAAAACGGCTGTAGTAGTTCGGGCGCGGACGGATCAGACTGTAAAACGTATCGCACACCTCGCCGTTGCGCACAACGACGACTCCGACCGAACAGACGCTCGTTCGTTGGCCATTGGCCGTTTCAAAATCGATGGCGGCAAAATCCTTCATGGCTGCGATCCTTTCCGGGACAAAGATACGGATTTCAAACGTTCCGTGTAACGTCTCCAGACAAAAAAAGCCTCACCCTTCGCAGGGTGAGGCCGGTGAAGTCGCAAGGTTTGAAAGGGGTCGATCAATATTGGGCATTCTGCGGATCGAACTCCGTCCACCCCTCCAACCAATCATCATCCGCGGAGAAAGCGCCGATGTAGCTGACCTTCTCGAAGCCCTCGGCAACCTTTGCATCGGTGAACGAGGCTCCCGAAAGCAGCGGACTGTCCGCAGCGGGAGAGCAGTCGAAACCTGCGGCCAGGCTGTTGGGCTGCGTGAGCTTCAGATCTGCGATGTCATTGTAGGAGCGGTTGTTGAGCCCTTCGGTCTGGAAATAGGCCGCAGAGAAGACGCCCAGATCCTCGCCGAACTTCTTGTTCGCGTCGCTGGCCAGCTGGGTCATGCCCGCAAAGACGACGTTCGAGATCTTGAGAGCCCCCTTCGTGGCATCACCCTGTGTATCGGAGCCTTTGTCGTTCTCGACGATCAGACCCACCGGGAAGCCCAGCGCCACGGAGTTGAAGCACGAGAGGTTCGAGTTGCGGCGGATCTGCATCGCAGCCTGGAACTGACCCAGTTTCGAGCCGTTGTCGGGTTTCATCTCCCCGCCGTTGATATATTCGGTCGTATTCTCGAAAGAGGGATCCTGGCCGATCGGTCCGACGAAGGTCACATTCGAGAAGACGCACGACGTGCGAGGCGTAGCGGCCGAACCGTCTCCGTTGTTGTCGCTCTCGAAGCCGTTCGACACCGACGTGTCGGCCAGACGCGGGTTACGAACCCCAAGGCAGAACTGAACCTTGCCCGAGAAGCCGTTGTCCGTATCGAAGTCATCGTCCCAGCCGTGATAGGCCACCAGGTGGTCGCAGTTCACCGCACCGCCGAACCACTCGTAGGAGTCATCGTTCGAATAGGATACCTGCACGTGGCTGATCTTCGTCCCCGAACCTACCGATCCGAAGGTGATGCCGTTGATCTCCTCGTCCTGCTGGTAGGGATAGCCGGCAAACTCGACACGCACGTAGCACAGTTCACCCGAGTTGTCCGAGTCATCCTGCCCGCCGTGGTTCACGCGCGGACCTCCCTCGATGGTCATCTCGCCCTTGTTGTTGACGGCCTTGCCCAGCAGGATCAGACCGCCCCAGTCACCCGGCTTGCGCGATCCGGCCGGACGGTCCGACGTGAAGACAATCGGTTCGTCCTTCGTACCTACGGCGTGAATCTTGCCTCCACGCTCGATGATCAGCGTCGCCTTCGTTCCCCAAAGTCCCTTGATGACCGTTCCCGGCTCGATCGTCAGTTCGGCTCCGGCCGGAACGTAGACCCATCCGCAAAGATCATAGGTCCCTTTGGGAAGCGTATATTTCCCGACCGGAATGGTGAACTCCTGATCTCCATTGCCGATCTGCGTACCGTTCTCGAAGAGAATGTCGCTCAGCGTACCCGAGGTGGGTGCACCCTTGTCCCCGTTGTCATCGTTGCAACCCGCTGCTGCGAGTGCCAGGGCAGCCGTAGCTGCCAGAATCATGTGTTTCATCATACTTTTAACTGTAAAGTGTGAATTGATCATTCGTTTTTCAGGTTTTCAACGTCTCAGAAGCGAGCCGTCACGCCCAGCGAGAAGCTGCGACCCGGACGGAAACGTTTGGTAGTCTGTTCGCGCTGCTGCGTACGCCCCGCCTCGTCGGTGAACTCCGGGAACTGGCAGAAGCGGACCTCCTCGTTCAACAGATCCCGGGCACTGAGCTTGATCTCCCAGATGCGGCCCAGACGCTTGCTTACGACCAGATCCAGCGCGTTGCGCGGCATTTCGTACATGTCCGGGATATCGTTGTCGACCGATCCGCCGGTCGAAAGGTCCGTACGACCGATACCCACGATCCGTTTGCCGATGCGGTTGTAGAGCACTCCGACCGTCAGTCTCAACCGCTCGGGCTGGTAGAAGAGTCCGCCGTTGATGAGATAGGGCGACTGCCCCTGCATCGGACGGTCGTGTTCCAGGGACTCTTCGGAGAAGTTCACTTCGCTCTCGATGAGCGAGGCATTGAACGAGAGGGAGAAGTTCTTCAGCCCCAGGAAGGCGAGATCCTTGCGAATATCGAACTCCACCCCGTAGACGTTGGCCCGGTCGGCATTCTCAAAGGTATAGGTATAGCTGCCCCCGGCATCGAGAATCGCCGTCTCGATCGGATTGCGGAAGTGTTTGTAGAAGAGCGATACCGAAACCGTCTCGCCCGAAGTCGGATACCATTCATAGCGCAGATCGACATTCTGCACGTAGGCCGCCGTCAGTTCCGGATTACCCATCACACTGCTGAAGAGGTCGAAATCGTAGTAGACCGACGACGAGACCTCACGGAACTCGGGACGGTTGGTCGACATGCCGTAGGCCGCCCGGAGCTGGTGCTGACGGGAGATCTTCCACGTGGCGTTCACCGACGGGAAGAGGTCGTCGTAGGTATAGGTCGTCACCTTCGAACGCCACTCCGAGATGCGCGTGTAGCTGGTCAGGTCCATGGCGCTGTGTTCGAAACGCACGCCGGCATAGAGACTCACCGGACCCAGCGGAAGCTGCACGGCCGCATAGGCCGCCGCCAGCAGGTTCGCACCCTTGTAGCTGTTGCGGTTGTCCGTATCGTCGTAAACGTAGAGTTTGTCGGCTCCGTAGTTGGCATCCTGCAGGATATCTTCCACGACATCGCCATAGGGAAAGTCCGACGGGAGGTTCGTCGCGTTGTAGCGGTAGTAGAAGGCCCGGGCACGGTAATCTCGCGTGCGGTATTCCCCGTAGGCTCCCACCCGAAGCATCGGCGCAAAACGTTCCCCTTCGCGGAAGGTGTGTTCGTAGTTCACCGCGGCCGAAACGAGATGCTCGGCCAGGCGGGTGAAGTCCCGTTGGATCTCATTCTGATCCACGCGCAGTTCGCCGTAGTGCTCGTCCCCGTAGATGTCGTTCTGCATCAGATTGATGATCCGTCGGTCGGGCAGATGGCGATCCGCATAGGAGTAGCCCACGTTCCAGTCGATACGATGCCCGTCGGGCGTGTGGACTCCGGCGATCTGGCCGTTGTAGGTCGTACGGCTCGAATGGTAGTACTCGGCCTTCTGCTGGTCGTAGTGCGACGAAATATTCTGCCAGCCGTCGCGGAACGTGTACTTGTCCTGCCCGATCTGGTTGAAGAGGTTCCGCACATAGTAGCGGCTCTGCGGACGAAGGTACGACAGGTTCAGCATCGCTCCGAGGTGTACATCCGTACGATACTGGTCGTCGGTATATTTGTAGAGATATTCGGGTTTATCCTCCCGCTTGTTGTAGATGCCATAGCGTGAATTCTCCATGTCGGAGATCGTGCGCTGCACGTAGCTGTAGTTCACCGCGCCGTTCATCGCCAGGCGGCGTCCTTCGGCAAGCGTCCAGTTTCGGCCGAAGGAGAAGGCGAGTTTCTGATCCGGAATCGGCATGCGCGTGCGGACTTTCCAGTCGTTGTTGAAGCCCTGGCGGGTCATCCGTGTCACGAAGTCGGCATCGGAATTGTCGTAACGGCCGTCAATACCACCCGAAACCATGCGCCGCGAACTGCCGAAGCCGAAGAGTTCCGAGGCAAAGCCCTTGTTATAGAGAAAGTCCTGAAAGTGAGTCGAAGTATTGAACCCGATCGAATATTGGGCCGTCAGCGTGTTGTCGTCGGGCTGATCCTTGGTATTGATCTTGATGAAGCCCCCGGTGAAGTCGGCAGGAACCTCCGGCGAAGGGGATTTCAGAATCAGGATGTTCTCGATCTGCCCGGCGGGAATCACATCGAACGAAAAGGCCCGCGAATCGGCTTCGGAACTCGGAACAGCGGCATTGTTAACCCACACGTTATTGTAGCGTTGCGAAAGGCCGCGCGCAATGATAAACTTGTCGTCGATAAGCGAGATACCCGGAATACGCCGTACGACCTCACCGGCATCGCTGTCCTGCGTCTTGGAGATCGTCTGGCTCGAAACCCCGCTCACGACCTGCAGCGAGTTTCTGATATCGAAATTTACTGCCGATTCGGTATTGGAGCGGCGCACGGCCGTAACAATCACCTCGCCGACCTCCTCAGAGGTCTCCGTAAGCGCCACCTCCAGGCGGGTATCCGCTCCGTCGCGGACCTCGACACCCGTCAGACGGGCCGTAGCGTAGGTCAGCATGCTCACCTCCACGGTATGGGTGCCGGCCGTCACATTGTTCAAAAGGAACGTACCGTCAGCTCCGGAGGCTGTGCCGCGGGTCGTATCCGCCAAAAGAATCGTGGCTCCCAATACCGGTTCGCCGGTGGCCGCGTCGGTCACGACGCCCGAAATGGAGCCTTGGGCCAAAAGGGTCTGAATCGAAAGAACGGTTAAGGCCGCTACAGCAGCCATTTTTTGAAGGATTCTGTTCATGCAGCCGTTTTACTCTCTCTGATTTTCACGCTGCAAAACTACCCTGCGGCTGTTTCATCGCCGATACGGGATCATGACAACCCCGCGAATGATCCGTTGCAAAACCGTTACACGACAGGTACCGTCCGTTCCTGTCCGGGCATAAAAAAGCAACGGAAGAGTTTTTCCGTTGCTTTTTATCAGATGAGAGAGAGGATCGGGAACAGGGGGGGGGTATCGGAAACCCGGGAAACTTCAGCCGCCTCTAAGACCCGACTCTTAGTCGGGCTCTTAGCCGGGAGCGCAGAACCGGATCGGAAACCCGGAAAGCTTCGGCCGCCTCTAAAACCCGACTCTTAGTCGGGCTCTTAGCCGGGAGCGCAGAACCGGATCAGAAACCCGGAAAGCTTCGGCCGCCCCTAGAACCCGACTCTTAATCGGGCTCTTGGCCGGGAGCGCAGAACCGGATCAGAAACCCGGGAAACTTCGGCCGCCCCTAGAACCCCTTTCCTAAAGGGGCGGATTCACGGGTCAGATGCCTCAAAAAGCCTCCGCCGCCCCTAGAACCCGGCTCTTAGCCGGGTTATTCCCACTCGATCGTTGCGGGCGGTTTCGAGGAGATGTCGTAGACTACGCGGTTCACCCCCTTGACCTTATTGATAATATCGTTCGATACATTCGCCAGGAACTCATAGGGAAGGTGTACCCAATCTGCCGTCATACCGTCCGTGGAGGTCACGGCACGCAGCGCCACACAACTCTCGTAGGTGCGTTCGTCGCCCATCACGCCGACGCTCTTCACCGGAAGCAGGATCGCTCCAGCCTGCCATACCTTGTCGTACAACCCGGCCGAACGCAGCGCGTCGATATAGATCTTGTCGACATTCTGCAGGATTTCGACCTTCTCGGGGGTGATGTCTCCCAGGATACGGATCGCAAGACCCGGTCCCGGGAAGGGATGACGGCCGATCAGGTGTTCGGGAATGCCCAGCGAACGACCTACACGCCGCACCTCGTCCTTGAACAACAGCCGCAACGGCTCGACAATCCGCAGATTCATCTTTTCGGGGAGTCCGCCCACGTTGTGGTGCGACTTGATCGTCGCCGAAGGTCCGTTGACCGAGCACGACTCGATCACGTCGGGATAGATCGTCCCCTGCGCCAGCCAGCGCACATCCCGGATCTGCATCGCCTCCTCGTTGAAGACCTCCACAAAGTCGCGGCCGATGATCTTGCGCTTCTTCTCGGGATCCGTGACTCCGGCCAGGTCGCCCAGGAACTTCGCTCCGGCCTTCACCCCCTTGACGTTGAGACCCATGTTCTCATAGGAGGCCAACACCTCGTCGAATTCATTCTTGCGAAGCAGCCCCGAGTCGACGAAAATACAATAGAGATTCTGCCCGATAGCCTTGTGCAGCAACACCGCAGCCACCGACGAGTCCACACCGCCCGAAAGGCCCAGCACCACCTTGTCGTCGCCGAGTTTTTCGCGCAGTTCACGCACCGTCGACTCGACAAAACTCTCCGAGGTCCACGACTGCGAGCATCCGCAGATCTCCACGACGAAATTCTTCAACAGCTGCGTGCCGTCGGTCGAATGGTAAACCTCGGGGTGGAACTGGATGCCCCACGTCTGCTCGCCCTCGATGTGGAAGGCCGCCACGCGGACATCCTCCGTACTGGCGACGATCTTATAGGTCTCAGGAACCCGGGTAATCGTATCGCCGTGAGACATCCAGACCTGCGTCGGCGAAGGAAGATCCTTCATGAGAGCATCCCCGGCATCGCTCACCGTAAGCATTGCCCGGCCGTATTCACGGCTCGGAGCCGGCTGCACCTCGCCGCCGAAGGCATGTGCGAGGTACTGCGCACCGTAGCAGACCCCCAACAACGGCAGTCGGCCCTTGATGGCCGAGAGGTCGGGATTCGGAGCCTGGGCATCCCGCACCGAATAGGGGCTGCCCGAGAGAATCACACCCCGCACCGACTCGTCCAAAGCCGGAATCTTGTTGAAGGGGTGAATCTCGCAATAGACGTTCAGTTCGCGCACTCGACGCGCAATGAGCTGCGTGTACTGCGATCCGAAGTCAAGAATCAATATTTTTTCCTGCATAATCGTAGGTTTTTTCTCTATTTTCTTACCGGACGATTGTAGAATCCGGACAGGCGCATCTCCTCGGCGAAAGCCTGCTCCCCCACCTCGCGGATCCGCTCGATGCAGCCCCGGCGGTCGGAACGAAAGACCAAGCCGAAAAGTTTCCCCATGAAGTTGTTGAACTTCCGGCATTCGTCCAGCGGCATCAGCGTACATTCGGCACAACTCTGCCACCCGTGCCCGATGCAACACGTGCGGATTTCGCACCACGTTGCCTTCCCGTTGGCATGGCATCCCGGGCAGGAGCCCTTAACGAATTTACGACACGTCCCGCAGAACAGACCGCATGCCGCGATTTCCGGATTCTTCACCATTCCGGTTTAGTGCTCGCTCGAGTAGTTCGGAGCCTCGCTCGTGATCGTCACGTCGTGCGGATGGCTTTCGTGCATACCCGAAGCCGTGATGCGGATGAACTGGGCCTTCTGCAGCGCCGGGATATCCTTCGCGCCGCAGTAGCCCATGCCCGAACGCAGACCGCCGATCAACTGGTAGACCGTCTCGCTCAACGAGCCCTTGAACGGCACGCGGGCCACGATGCCTTCGGGAACCAGTTTGTTGATATTGCCCTCGCAACCCTTCTGGAAGTAGCGGTCGGCCGATCCGGCCTTCATGGCGTCGATCGATCCCATGCCGCGGTAAGCCTTGAACTTGCGACCGTTGTAGATGATCGTCTCACCCGGAGCCTCTTCCGTACCGGCAAACATCGAACCGATCATCACGCAGTCGCCGCCCGCAGCCAGCGCCTTGACGATATCGCCCGAATAGCGCAGTCCGCCGTCGGCGATCACCGGGACACCCGAACCTTCGGCGGCCTTGGCAGCGGCAT
>CALUJN010000029.1 GCA_944320985.1 uncultured Alistipes sp.
AGCATGATACTCACATGAACCTTCTGCTCTACGAATATTCGCTCTGCATCGCCCTGTCGCTGATGATCTTCTTCGGCTTCTACTTCCTCCTGGCCCGGACTCCCGACAAGGCGATCTTCGCTAACTACCTCCGATCGCGGCGCATCATGGGCTGAGCCCTGTTGCTCCTGGCCGCCAACTATGCGGTGCACTTCTTCTTCGAAATCCGGTTCCGCGACGTTCATGCGGCCATTCTGATGAACCTCTCGACCTACTTCCTCTGTTACTGGCTCTTCAGTTCGGCGCTCACCACGCTGCTCGACCGCTTCTACATCACGCCCCGCCGGCTGCGCTTCCACCTCTCGGCATGGGGGCTCTTCACACTCCTCTCGGGGGTCATTCTCCTGGGACTGCACGAGGGCGCGGCTCAGAAGATCGGCCTGACTGTAATGGCCGCATGGCTCGTATGCTACGGACTGTGGCTCGCACGACGACTCATCCGGGCCTACCGTCGAGCCGTGCACCTCTTCGACAACTCGCATTCCGACGACATCGCGGCCTATATCCGCTGGCTGTCGATCTTCACCTACTGGGCCGTCATATTCGGCGTCGGATGCGGGCTGCTGACATTCCTGCCCGACCGCTATGTATTCCTGTGGATACTCTCGTCCATCCCCTTCTACATCTACCTCTACTGCTCCTATATAAATTACCTGCTCTTTTACGAGCAGGTCGAGCAGGCGCTCGAGGAAGAGATGCCGTCAGAGAAGATGACCGCCGACATCTCGTTCGTGGCCGTCGACTCAACGGACCGAGAGGCATGGCCCGTCCATACCGATATTGCAGCCAGACTATCCGAATGGACGGCGGCCGACGGATACCTAAAACCCGGACTGACTATCCGAGAGCTGGCCGAAACCCTCCAAATCAACCGTACATACCTCTCGGAATACATCAAGGCAACATACAACCTTTCGTTCCGCGACTGGATCTCGGGATTGCGCATCGACTACGCCAAGCGGATGTTGCTTCGCTCGCCCGAACTGACCATCCTCGAAATTTCGGAAAAATCGGGATTTCTCTCGCTCAGCCACTTCATGCGGACCTTCAAGGAGTACGAAGAGTGTTCCCCCGCCCGCTGGCGCCGCATACAAACATCAGCAGAGCAGACTCCGGAGCAATAAAACCTCCGCTCCATCCTTGCGAAAGACAAGGAGGTCCCTATCCGGGGCGTAAAAAAGCGGCAAAGCGATGGCAGAGGGAAGAGTCTGCGCTCCGTTCTTCCGACGGATGATCGCCAAGACCGACTACACAAACCCATCAACCCACGGCTGCGACCGGCAAGGAGTTCGATAACAGCACACCCCTGTCAGCCGCATGGCGCGACTTTATCGGCTGCTCCGAGAAGCGCGTGTTGATTCACCACTCGGGCCGCAGGGGCCAAGATTAAATCTATTCGAGCGTAAAATCGATCTGATGCCCGCCGACACGGAGCGTAAAACGTCCCGGTTCGAGGAAGCGCCGCCCCTCGGCATCGACGAAACCCAGCTCCTCCATCGGGTCGATCCGGAATACGAAGGTCCGGGCCTCCCCGGCCTTGATCGGCTGCTTCTCGAAGTGCTTCAACTCCCGCACCGGCCGGGCAATCGAACACCAGGGATCGGTCACATACCACTGCACCACCTCGTGACCGTCCCGCTTGCCGTCGTTGCGCACCTCGACTTCGGCCGTCAGGCTCACCACATCGGCAAGTTTCAACGGTTCCGGTCCGACCTCCACCTCGCTGCCGTCTTTAAGCAGGGCGTGCAGCGTCGGTTCGCCATAGGTGAAGGTCGTATAGCTCAACCCGTATCCGAACGGATAGAGAGGCGTGCTCGGGATGTCCTGATAGAGTCCCTGGGCCCCCCGGCGGCCGCTGTTGCGATGGTTGTAGTAGATCGGGATCTGCCCGACGCTGCGCGGGAAGGTCAGGGTCAGACGCCCCGAAGGGTTCTCCTCGCCGCAGAGCAGACGCGCCACGGCTTCACCGCCGGTCACACCCGGCTGCCAGGCTTCGAGTATCGCATCGGCGAGCGGCTCCACCGCTGTCAGATCCAGCGCACGCCCGTTGAAGAGCACGACAATCACCGGCTTTCCGGCCCGCCGCGCCGTCTCCGAGACGCTTTTCAACAGCATCATCTGCGCTTCGGGCAGCACGATGTCCGACCGCGAGGCATTCTCGCCGCTCCACCGGCGCTTCTCGCCCAGGCAGAGCACCACGGCATCCGAACGCTTCACCAGCGCGCCGGCCGTCTTCAACTCCTTCGACGTCGGACGGGTCTCGAAATCACAGCCTTGCCGGCACACGATACGCTCGGCACCGAAGTACTTTTCGAGCCCCTGCTGCACGGTCACAACATCCTCGCCGCGCCCGCGCCCATACCACGAGCCGAGCAAATCCTCGCCGTTGTCGGCCAGCGGCCCCAGCAGGGCGACGCGCGACGTTGCAGCGAGCGGCAGCACCGCCTTCTCGTTTTTGAGCAGCACCATCGACTCGACGGCCATCTGCAGGGCGTTTTCCACGGCTTCGGGTTGCAGGATGCGATCCGCTTCGGGCCGCACCTCGGTGTAGGGACGCTCGAAGAGCCCGAGGCGGAACTTCACGCGCAGTACGCGCCGCACGGCATCGTCAAGCCGCTCCTCCGACACACGACCCTCGGCAACCAGATCTCCCAGATGACGGGCGTAAATATTGTCGACCATGTCCATGTCGAGCCCGGCATTGAAGGCCCTCTCCCCGGCCTCCCGGTCGTTCGCGGCATACCCCTGATTGATCAGCTGCCGGACGGCGTCCCAGTCCGAGACGACGAATCCGTCGTGCTCCCAACGCTCTTTGAGCACCTCGGTCATCGTATATCGGTCGGCCGATGCCGGGATGCCGCTCAACAGGTTGAAGGCACTCATCACCGTGGCGGCCCCGGCCTTGATGCCGGCCTCGAACGGCGGCAGGTAGGTATCCCACAGCGACTGACGCGAGATCTCGGTCGGCACGTAATCGCGGCCGGCCTCCGAGGCGCCGTAGCCGACATAGTGTTTCAGACAGGCGGCAATCGAGCCTTCCTCCGCCAGATCGTCGCCCTGATAGCCGCGCACGGCAGCCTCCGAGAAGCAGGCGGTCAGGAACGGATCCTCCCCATAGCCCTCGGCCACACGGCCCCAGCGGGGATCGCGCGCCACGTCGACCATCGGCGAGAAGGTCCAGTCGATACCGGTGTAATAGGCCTCGCGGGCGGCATCGGCACAGACGCGCTCCGTCAGTGCGGGATTCCACGACGCGCCCTGCGCCAGCGGGATGGGACATACGGTCCGGAAACCGTGGATGACATCAAACCCGAAGAGGATCGGAATCCCCAGCCGCGACTCCTCGACGGCATGACGCTGGATGGCGTTGCGCAGCACGGGATCGTCGCCGAAATAGATCAGCGAGCCAATCCCGGCAGGGATCTTGCTCACGGTCTCACCGATGTTGTTTTCGTTGTCGTTACGCCCGGCCGTGTACTGGTTGAGCTGGAGGACCTTCTCTTCGAGGGTCATCCGGGACAGGAGCGAATCCACACGCTCCTCAACCTGCATATCTTTCCAGGAGGTCACAGAGAAGGGGCGCCGCACGGCATAATGGGCTGCCAGTTGGGCCCAACGTACCTGCTGCGCATCGAGCGTCTGCGGAGCGAAGGCATTTCCGACGACCGACTCGCCCGACAGCGCCTCGAACCACGTGCAGGCTGCCGTATAGCGGCCGTAGGTGGTTTCGAGATGGTAGCCGTCACGGTTGAACGTGTCGCCCAGCGGCGTGGTGCGTCCGTTCTGGACCGCCGTACCCGATGGGATCACACCGCAGATCTGCGGCGAGTCGTCCAGCGCACAGCGTACGCTCTGCATGATGCGGCCATACATCACCTGCTGGTCGCGGTCGTAGAGTACAAATTCCCCGTGGTCCGAATTCCCGGCATAGGCCCACGTCTGGTGAAACCAGAGTTGCAGGCGCGGATTGTCCACCAGGCGTGTGAGATGGTCGATCAGGTCGTGCAGATAGGGCTGATAGGTCACATAACGGCCCGACTTGCCGCTGGCCTGCTGCAGGGTGACGATGTCCCATTTTTCATCGAGCAGGGCACTGTCGAGCGCCACACCCATCCGTTCGGCGCGCTCACCGTCGACAACCTTACAGTAGCGGTAGGCGCCCTCTCCGCTGCGGGCGTTGTTCCAGTGGCGTTCGAGCGTGCAGCCGCCGATATACATATTGCCGATCACAACCTCAATGCCGGCCGCATCGAACAGTTCCCAGAGGTAGTGCTCGACGGCGTCCTGCGAGAAGCTGTTGCCGATGGCCAGGATTTTCAGCGTCCGGGACGTCGTTTGCGAATGGTCCGGGGCGGCAACCGGAGTGGTCGAATCTGCCGCAGCGGCCGTGCCCGCCAGCAGGAGAAGAAGCGCCGCAAACAGACGGCAGAGAAAGAATCGTTTCATGGCATTATCTCATTATTGCATTTCATTCGCCCGAAGCCCAGACAGAGCGCCGGGATGTGTCTCCGACGGCCGTGGAACCGGCATCCTCGCCCCAAGTCGCGGGACGCAGGATCACCATATTTCCCCCTTTGACAGCCTCCATTTCCGGGTATGATTCATCCGTATCGCCATACTGCCGTTTCAGGTCCTGCAGTTGTTTTTTCAGTTTCCGGATTAATCGTTCATGGCCCTTTTCATGGTAGATATTGTGCATCTCGGCCGGATCCTGCTTCAGATCGAACAACTCCCAGTCCGGGGTATATTCCAGCTCCCGGGCTCCTTTCTTCCCGAGCGCCTTACCGTAATAGAACGTCAATACATAGCGATCTGTCCGGATACCGTAATTGGCAACCGTATGGTGGTGGGGATCTCCATTCATCCAGTAACGATAGTACATGGCATCCCGCCACCCCTTCGGAGCCTTGCCCGTATGCAGGATCTCCCGAAAACTCTCGCCCTGCATGTATGAAGGCTTTTCGACACCGGCAAAATCCAGCAGCGTAGGTGCGAAATCGGCATTGATGACGATGTCGTCGTTTACCCGGCCCGGCTTGATCTCTTTGGGGTAACGGACAAGCAGCGGCATACGCAGACTCTCCTCCAACATGTAACGCTTGTCGAACCAGCCATGCTCGCCCAGGAAAAAGCCCTGGTCGGAGGTATAGACCACAATGGTATTTTCCGCAAGTCCGTTGTCATCGAGGTATTTGAGGATACGCCCCACATTTTCATCGATGCCGGCAATACAACGCAGATACTGTTTCAGATAACGCTGGTAGGCCCATTTGCGGAACTCGTCACGCGGCAGATCGGGCAACGTATCGCATTTGAGATCCTTGCCGGTCATGTGTTCGAGACTCATGTGTTGGATGTGCGCATATTCGGCCCGTCCTTCATACGTATCATAAAGATTGGCCGGTTCGGGGATCTCGACATCGGCAAGCAAATCCTCAAACCGCTCGGCATACTCCCACGAACGATGCGGCGCCTTGTAGTGGCACATGATCATGAATGGTTTCTCCTTGTCCCGGGCCTCGAGCCACGCGAGCGTTTGGTCGGTAATGACATCCGTGGAATGCCCATCGTAAACCGTTCCTTTCGTACGGTCAAACGGGCACTTCTGCCCGGCACGATCCGTCCTGGAAATAAGAACCGGATCGTAATAACGTCCCTGCCCCGGCAGAACATTGTAGTAGTCGAAGCCCGAAGGCTCCATTTTGAGGTGCCATTTCCCGATCAGGGCGGTCTGATACCCGTTCTTTTGGAGCTCCTTGGCAAAATTATCCTGTTCGGGGCGGAGGGCGTCATCGAGCGTGTAAACGCCATTCCGATGGCTGTATTGTCCGGTCATGATACAGCCGCGGCTGGGTGCGCTGATCGAATTGGTTACAAAACAACTGTTCATGCGGATGCCCTCCCGGCCAATACGGTCGAGATTGGGAGTCTGGAATACCTGCGAGAGAATGCCGCCGTAAGCACTGATGGCCTGTGCGGCATGATCATCGGACATGATGTAGATGATATTCGGACGCTCCTGCGCCGACAAACCGTGAGCCGCGAGAAGGGGTAAAAGGATACTCCCCAGTTTTTGTGAACCATTCATAACGAACCAATTACTACAATTCAACCTGTTACAACTACCCGTACGGGCTTTTTCTTCATACACTTTACACCGGGCATCACCCAATCCGCAGATGCCGTTTCGTGAATCTTACAATCATTTATTTGCCCGGATCCTCCGGGAGATGATACCGGTTTATGTACTCGGTCGGGGTGACGCCGAATTCCTTCTTGAAGCAGACACTGAAATACTTCGGATCATTGAAGCCAACCTCGTATGCAATTTCGGCAACGGTGGCTTTTTTCTCCTTGATTATTTCGCAGGCCTTTTTCAATCTGATGTTTCGGATAAAATCGGATGGAGACATCCCGGTAAGCACCTTGATTTTCCGGTACAAGGTGGATTTGGAGACGTTCATGTCATTGAAAAACATGTCGAATGAGTAAGTGTCATTGTTCAGGTTCTGACTGATGATTGAGATGGCCTTGCTCAAAAACTTCTCATCGTTGGATATGAATCCCGTGGATTCGGTCTGCCGGAATTTCAGGGAGTCTTCGTTTCTTTTTTCCAACAGTTTTTCAATCTTTATTTTCAGGATATCCACATTGACCGGTTTGACGAGATAGTCGTCGATTCCTTTTTTATAACTGTCGAGCATGTCGTCCTCGTTACTTTTTGCCGTCAGAATGATGATCGGGATGTGTGACGTGGCGATATCCTCACGAACGGTTTGCGCCATGGTCAGTCCGTCCATGACCGGCATCATGATGTCGCTGATGATCAGGTCGATCTCATGCAGATGCAAGGACTCGATTCCCTCCTTGCCATTTTCCGTACAATAGACGTTGAAAGAATCCTTCAAGACGTTTTTCATCATGTAGCGCAGGTCCTCGCTGTCCTCCACGATCAGGATATTTTTCTTGTCGGAATCACTCGATGCCGCATCGGGGTCCTGCAAAGGCTCCGGATGCTCCCGGACCTCATTGTAGCCGTTTTCGATCTCCTGTTCCGAGTAGGCATCGGCGTCCAGCGGCAGCGTTACGATAAATTCGCAGCCTTTTCCCGTATCGCTGACCAGGTCGATCCTGCCGTGATGCAACGTGATCAGATCCTTGGTCAGCGACAGTCCGATGCCGGTTCCGGTCGTATTGAATTTCCAGTAATCGCCATCCGTGTACCGGTTGAATATCTCTTTCTGCCGCTCCTTGGAAATACCCTCTCCGTCATCCTTTACGGAGATCCTCAAACAGCGGTTGTCTCCCTCCTGCACCTCGTCCACGATTACGTTCACATGTCCGAACTTGTGGTTGTACTTGAAGGCGTTTGACAGCAGGTTGTATATGATCTTGTCCAGCTTGTCCTTGTCGAAGAACCCGCAGATTTCCCGTTTGACGCACAGATAGGAGAACTGGATCTTGTTTTCACGGATCAGCGGCTTGAAGTTGTTCAGACAGATATTCTCAATGAAAGAAGACGCGTCGCCATACGAAACTTTCAGCTTGATGTTCCCGCTTTCGATCTTTTTCAGTTCCAACACCTGACGGATCAGGCGAGTGAGGCGGTTTATGTTGGCCTTGAGGATCTCGATCTCCTGTGTATCCTCATTGTGGTATTTGTGAAACAGATCCTCGATGCCGCACGAGATGATGGAGAGCGGCGTCAGCAGTTCGTGCGAGATGTTGGTGAAGAATTTTATTTTCAATTCATTGAGTTCCTCGCTTCTCTTCTTTTCCAGGAGAATCTGGTGCTGGACGGTCGTGATACGGAAATTCCTCATGATGAGGATTGCGATGAGCAGGAAGATTCCGAGCCCCGTAACGATGTAGATCGTATGCGCCAAAGTCGTGTCGAAGATGGAGGGCTTGACCACAACCGTAAAGCCGGCCGACGATCGTTCCTTGTCGTCGGTATCATTGATTGCCCGGACCTTGAACGTGTATTTCCCCTTTCGGAGGTTGTTGTAGATGGCAAAATTCTGACCCTCCTCATTGACCTGCCAGTCGGTATCCACCCCTTCCAGCCTGTAGGCGTAGCGGCTCATGTTGGGATTTCTCATCCACATCGACGAGAAGTCGATCTGGATGTTGTTCGAGTCCCGGTCGAGAAAAACGATCATCCGCCCGTTCTTGTCTATCGTGAAGTGTTCACTCCCGTGGAAAAAGATACTTTCCCCGTCGATCCGTATGTCCGTGACGAGCGTGTTGCTTCTGAACATCTCGGCATTTGCCTGGTCCGGGTTGATCTCAACGTAGCCGTTTATACCCCCGAAATACAACCTGCCGTCGGTGCCGGTGCCGCATGAATTGGGTATGAATTCAATGTTGTCGATTCCTTTGGTCGAAGAATAGATGACCTGACAGGTCGGGGTGTCTCCCCCACTGAACGGGAGCCGCATGATCTCGTTCTCGCTGCAAAACCAAAGATCCTTGTTGGACGATTGGCAGATGTTGAAAATGTCGCTCGGATGGATGTTGAATTTCGAGTTTGCCAATTCGAAGCGTGCCGTCTCCCTGTTGAACAGCGACAAACCGCCGCCCTGCGTCCCGACCCACAGATTGCCGGCATGGTCGGTAAAGAGGGACAATACGGTATTGCTGTTCAGACTTCCGTCGGACGTGTTGTATTGGATCGTTCGGACTTCGTCATTGACCCGGGTCAGCCGATACAATCCGTTTGTGGAGGTTCCGATCCAGTAATCGTTTCCGCTTTTTGCAAATGCGGTTGTACCGTGGATGTTGTACCGCAACAGCACGGAGTCCCGTTTTTCCTTGCTAATGACACTGATTTTGCTGTCCGTTGTGACTACATATCGGTCCGCATCATCGAATACCATGATGTTGTTGGCAATCGTCGAATCCGGCCAGTTCTCCATTTTCCGAATGTTGACCGGGTTTCCTTTTGCGTCGAGTGAAGCGAGGAATCCGCCGCGATAGAAACTTCCGATAAAGAGGGATTTTCCGCTGTTGATCGGCGTAATCTGGGACACTTTGTTGAGATATCGCAGGGTGTTGTCGCTGATCCGCTTGAATCCCGATTCACCGGATTTCTTTTCCAAAATACCCCGGTCGTCCACGGCCACCCAGATATTTCCATTCTGGAACTGGTGTATGCTGCGCACCAGGGGCCGCTTGCTCAGAAAATTGATATAGACCTCCTTGATGTTTTCATTCGTGAACGAGATTTTGGTCAGCCCTCTGGTTTTACTGCTCAACCACAGATTCCCTTCCACGTCGAAAAATGCGGCCCCGTATTCCCGGGAGCGGTCGAAGGGCGACCGATCCTCGATGGTGAACTCCTCGAACGAATCCGGGGCATATCGGGTGTCCAGCACCGATATGCCGCCCTTGGTCAATACCCAGATCTTGCCGGTCTCAGGGTTCTGGATGATATCATAGACCGTGTTGTGCTTGATTGATCCGGGGTTGGCCGAATCATGCCGGTAATTTTCATACTTCACCTTGCTCGGGGAAAAGGCATCGTACATCCGGAATATGCCCTGTTCCCAGCAGGAGAACCAGTAGTTTCCCCAACAATCCTCAATCAAGCACATGACATTGTTGTCCCTTGCCACCTGGGGGTATGGAATGAAGGTCTCCGTTGCCGGATCGAACCGGAAAAGGCCGTACGTAGGGAAAGTGAGCCATATCCACCCATGGGAATCGCAAAGCAGATCGTTGGGGATATGGCCCTGTTGAGGATACGGGTATCGCTTCAACAGACTGTCCTGCGGGGTGTAACAGCAGAGCGATTCGTCCGTGGCCAGCCAGATCCTGCCGTCCTTGGAGACATCGATGTGGTTGATCTTGCAACTGTCGAGATATTCATTACCGGCCGGTACAATGGAACCGCGCCGGATCTCCATGCTGTACAGCCCGATTCTCGTACCGATCCACAATCTGCCGTTCGGACCTTCGGCGATGGATGATATCCGGTTGTTCTTGAATATGGTCGGGGATTTCAGATCGGAACGATATGTCTTGAACTCGTATCCGTCGTATCGGATCAATCCATTGTCCGTACCGAACCAAATGAACTTTGCGGAGCATTGCGCGATGCAATTAATCCTTGAGGCGGCGATATCGTAACTGTCGTAAAAATCGGAATTGGCATATGAAATGGTTTCGGAGGACCCAGCCTGTCCTCCGAAAGCCCACAGGTTTGCGAATATCAGCAGAAAGAGCGCTGATAGATAAGATTTAAACATCATATGTCGCCTCGTTTGTCCGTTCATCCATGGTTCGGGTTACATGCCGCTTGACGAAAAGCGGCCCCGGACTATTGGTTCTGAATGGGAACGGATTGATAGTCCGCGTAAAACTTGCCCACTTTGGTCAGAGCCCCGGTTTCCCGGTCGAACAGCTGCGACGATGACAGCGTAATGTGTTTATCCGTCAGGCTTCCGAACCAGGCATATCGGTGTACGAAGGGCATGGAATCCAGCCAGGGAATAACCTCGCTTAAGAATGCAATGGTATCATCTTCCGTAAACCGGTTCGGCTTTGTTTCGGAAGCCCCGCTGTCCGAAAGGGCAAATTCGGTGATCCAGATCGGAAGCTGATACTTTTCCCAGGCGTCCGTGACGATCTTTTTGAACTTTTCCGCATCTCCGAGATACAGATGCAGGCATATGAAATCCACACGATAGTTCCGTTTTTTGGCCAGTTCGAGGAATTTATCCAGCCAAATGGCGCCGCTGCTGCCCTCGACGATCCCGGCCGGCGCGGGCGAGCCCAACGGAATGTTGAATTTCATGAGATTGGGCCACAACTCAATGGCCTGTTCCGGTGTTATGTCCGCCTGATTTTCATGATTGGGCTCATTGAACCCCATCAGGTATTCGATTTTCCCGTTTTGAATCATCCACTTTATCTCCTCTTCTGCCTTTTTTCCGTTCGGGGTGGAGAAATCAGCCTGACCTTTCCCCCACAACAAAGGTACGAATTCTTCTTTATTGAGGAAATAGTTTCCCGCATCCCATTCGGCTTTCCAGGTGTGGTACCAGGAGACGTTGAGGCTTCGAATTCGCTGATACCAGAATTTCGAATCGGCGTCATTCCAGGTTGTCCGGGATATGCAGACCCCCTTCTTGGTCGGAGCCGGGTTCTGATGGGGAGATTCGGCATTGGCATTTTTCGCACATGAAATCATCCATGTCGCAGCCAGGAGGCAGATGAACGTCATGGCCGATCGACTCTGTACGTGCTTTTTCATAGGATTGGGGGGTTTTATCGAATAAAGTTAAACAAATTTCATCACAAAATTATTCCATAAAGGGCAACCCGGCGTTTGATTGGAGCTCAATATAGGTTGTTAAGGTTTCATTCGATTAAAATCCCGTTTTACCGTTTTTTGAACTTGTGGCAAACCGGCCCCCGTGGCATTATCGTTAATTTTGTTTCGTCAATCAAAAACAACAATCCTTAAATGAGCATGAAAAAGAAACTGACCACATTCTGTTGTATCCTGACTTTGGTCTGACGGGTTCTTTTCCTGCATTCAGCGAGAATGTCCCGGACGGAAACCTTATCGACGTCAGGGGAACCGTGAGGACCAATCTGGGAGAGCCCCTGTTGGGCGCTTTGGTTTGGACCGGAGACAAAGGAAACGGGACGATCACGGATGAAAAGGGAAACTATCGGTTGGAAAAGGTTCCTGCCGACGGCATAATCTCCTTTTCTTTCATGATGGAACGGGTGGACCTTCCCGTTAACGGCCGAACGGTAATCGACGCGGAGTTGAATACCGAGCGGCAACTGGACGAGGTGGTAGTCGTAGGTTACGGCATGGCCAAACGGAGCGACATTACCGGTTCCACCACGGGACTGAACATGAAGAACATCAATCAGGACAATCTGGTCTCCCTGGAATCCGCCCTTAAAGGCCGGGTATCGGGAGTCCGGGTTCTGTCGGACAATTCTCCCGGCGGAAGCATAAGTATTCAGATCCGGGGCGCGAACTCCATGCTGGGCGGAACCGAACCGCTGTATGTCATCGACGGATTCCCGATGGAGCCGATCGTGGATGCCCAGGGAAACAACGAGGCCGGCGAGTCGCAACGGCAGTCCGCCATGTCATTCCTCAACCCGGAAGATATCGAGCACATCGAAATTCTCAAGGATGCCTCCGCCACGGCCATCTACGGAGCCCGCGGTGCCAACGGCGTGGTGCTGGTGACGACCAAGCAAGGTCAGGGAGGGGGGGGGTTACGGCATCGTATAATGTCAAGTTGAATGTCTCCCAGATTGCCAGGAAACTGGATGTGATGTCGGCGGAAGAGTGGGCAACGAGCATGAACCAGCGGGAATTGAACCGGTATTATATCGAGATGACCGCACCTGCCGGCATCATGACCGGGGAGGTTGCACCGATCAATTTACCGTATGATGGCGTCAAGAATCCGTTGCCGTGGGATCTGCCCAACGATACGGACTGGCAGGATGCCATATACCGGACCGTCTTTTCGCACCAGCACTCCCTGCAATTCTCCGGAGGCAACAAAACAAGTCGTTATTCGGTCAACCTGGGTTATGTAAACCAGGAGGGTATCATCCTGAATTCCGACTATGAGCGGTTTACCGCCGTTTCGAATTACCACAATCAACTGACCAAGCGGTTGAAACTGGTGAACAACGTCCAGGCCGCCTACGCCTTGTCCAATGCCGCGAATGCCAGCAACGGAGAGGTCTATGGCAACCGAGGGGTCGTGACAAGCGCCCTCATGATGCAGCCGATTTTTGCGTTGAACTACGATTATCAGGATCCGGACGAGGATGATGATTATTCCGATCTGAATTATGGGCAGCGAATCAACAATCCCTATACGATTGTAACGAAACTGGTGGACAACAAGAAAAACTACTCGCTGGTTGAGTCGCTGGAACTCTCTTATGACATTATGGACGGTCTCACCCTGACCGGAAAAGCCGGCGTGAACTACAGCCGTTCGGAACGGAACCAGTACTGGCCGATATCGACCACCCGAGGCAAAAATGCCAATGGCGTGGCGTCAACCTCTTATGGAGATCTGCTGAAATTGCTGACGGAGCTTCGTCTGAACTACAATTTCAGAATCGGCGGAGGACACGTGTTCGACATCATGGCCGCGACGACGTACGAAAGCAACGACCGGAAATCGAACTATTCCAAATATGAGAATTTCCCGTCCGATGATCTGGGCTATTATCAATTGGGGTCCGCCCTGTCGTTGTTCCCGCCCGACATATCGTACAGCGAAAACAAGCTCAACTCCTATATCGGCCGAATCAATTACAAATACCGCGACCGGTATTATCTGACGGCGACGTTCCGTGCGGACGGTTCGACCCGATTTGCCAAGAACCGGAAATGGGGCTTTTTCCCCTCCATGGCATTTGCCTGGCGCATCTCCGAAGAGCAGTTCCTGAAAGGGGGCGTGGTTGACAATCTCAAATTGAGAATGTCCGCCGGACGAACCGGAAGCGAAAGCGGTATCGAACCCTATATGTCGTTGGGCATTCTGTCTGAAAGTTCGTATACCTTCAACGACAGCAAGGTCCCCGGATATGTCGTTTCCAACATCCCGAATCCGGAATTGACCTGGGAAACGACCGATCAGTTCGATATGGGTCTGGATGTGGCTCTGTTCGATTCCCGGTTAATGATGACCATCGACGCATACTACAAAAGAACGCACGACATGTTGCAGAATGTCGCCCTGCCGCCGAGCTTCGGATATGCGAGCAAACTGATGAACATGGGAGTCATCGAGAACAAGGGATTGGAATTCAGCATATCCGTGCCGGTTTTCAGAAGGCAGGACTTGAACTGGATGTTGAGTTTCAACGGAAGTGTCAACCGGAACAAGCTGGTTGATCTGGGCATGGACAACAATTTCATTCTCGGACCGTCGATCGGCGGCATGCGCGTCAACCGGTTCATCGAAGGACAACCGCTCGGAGTCTTTTGGGGCTTGAAATGCAATGGAGTCATCCAGACGTGGGAGGAGGCGCCGGCCCTCGAAGCACAACCCGGAGCAGTCCCCGGAGAGTATATTTTCGAGAATATCTACAAGGATGAGGATTACCAGGCCATCAACGAGCGCGACATGACTATCATTGGGGATCCGAATCCGGATTTCGTATTTGGATTCAATTCGCACTTCTCGTACAAAGCCTTCGATTTGGATATTCTTGTCAATGGCCAGCTGGGCGGTGACATATTCTGGTACGACTATTCCATAATGATCGCTCAAAACCAGAATTACAACAGCCTTGCCTCAACCTTGACGGATGCATGGATCGCACCTATTCAATATACGGTAACGGGAAAGGACGGACGTCCGTACACCATCGGTTCGAAGACGGGGACCATCGGTTCCGCCACGATGCCGGCAGCCCGGGCTCGTGACAGCTACATCGCCGGCAACAACAAGGTGTATCGAAACGGATTGCCCAACTCTTCCAATATTTTCGATGCCTCCTTCCTGCGTCTTGCCAACATCTCGCTCGGATATACGTTCCGGTTCAAGAAGTACCTGAAGGCGCTGAAAGTCTCTTTGAGTGTAAGCAATGCGTTTACTCTGACGTCGTATCCCGGCTATGATCCGGAGACCTCCTCCTACGTCAAGAGTCCGATGAGACAGGGTATCGACCTGGGTTCGTATCCCTCCTCCCGAACGTATTCACTCAATTGTAATCTTACCTTTTAACTGCTTTCGCCATGAAATGTAGATTGTTGATAATAGCAGCCGCATTTGCATTGTCAGGCTGCAACCTGGATGAGCATCCGATCGATTTCAAAGATCCGGACCAATTTTACAAAAACGATTCCGAACTTCAATATGCGACAAACGGCGTCTATGCGACACTGAGGAATAATGCCTATTACAGACAGCTGTTTCCTTTGGCATGCGATGGATACATCGACATGCTGCAAACCTCGAACACGTTGTTCATGCCGTTTCAGAATACCTCTTCGTCGTCCGGCTTCGCACAGCACTCCACGTTGACATCCATGTGGAAAACGTTATACTATACGATCAATCAGGCGAATATCTTGATTGAGAAATCGGAACAGGCGCCTTCCGGAGTAACGGAGTCGTTGAGGAGGAGAGTCATCGCCGAGGCGAAGTTCATCCGGGCGCTTACCTATTTCAATCTTGTCCGGGCGTGGGACGAGGTTCCGCTGCGTCTGACCCCCTCGTATGATTTCGTACATCCGGAAGCTCCGCTGGCCTCCATTCCGGATTTGTATAAGGCCATCATCGACGATCTGAAATATTGTGAGGATCATCTGTGGAATCGCGGGGAGATCCGGGATGGAATCACGAACGACATCGGACGAGCAACGGTGATTGCCGCAAAAATGCTGCTGGGAAAAGTCTATCTTCACATGGCCTCCTCCGCGAGATCTTCGGACGGCATCCGGAATAAGGCCTATAAGGACCATTTCGACCCCAATACCTATTATCAGCTGTGCCTCAACAAGCTTCAGGAGGTAGTGGAGTCGGAGGACTTCGGACTGGAAGAACAATGGAAGGACATCTGGACTCCGAAGAACAACGGCACCAGCAAGGAGATGATCTTTTCGGTTCAGTTTGCGCCCATTGCGGGCCAGGGAAGCAATTACTTCCTGATGTTTATCCCCAAGAACTGTACATACAACGCGCCCGGAACCTTCGGTGCATACGGGCTGCCTCCGCAATTTGTAAAATACTATTCACAGCACCCGAACTATCGTTTTTCTCCGGAGTCGACCGACAAGAGAATCACGGAGGGTCTGCTGCTGAAATACGTGGATAAAACGGCTTTGGACGCGAACGGGGAGATGCTTTCGGTTTCCTATGTCCGCAACGGAAATACGTTCCGGTATCAGTATGATGCGGGCGGGTCCAAACTGCCTGCGACGAATACGGTGCTGCGCATTGCGAAATGGTTGGATCCCGATGTCACCACAGCGGAGATGTCCGGTCTGGACTGGCCTGTTTTGCGGGCCGCGGAAGTGTATCTGATGCTTGCTGAGGCCAAGGTCGAATTGTCGGGCAATCCGGCCGATGGTTTCGAAGATTACAATCGGGTGCGCGGAAGATGCTCGGACGATCTGCTCGATGAGGAGGAGTTGAGCAACTATGAAGGGACGGACGATATGGCGCGGTTCCGGGAGGCGATCATCCGCGAGCGGATTTTCGAATTCTACCTGGAGGGCTACCGGTTCTTTGACACCAAGAGACTGGGAGCCATGCAGGCCGCAGCCGAACGTTTTATTGCGGGCGGAGCCCCGGCATCCAGCAAGAAAAAGGATCAGCCCTATCATTACTATTGGCCCATATCACAGGACGAGATCGAGGCCAATTCGGCCATCGGCTCTCAAAAAGAGGGGTATTGAATCATTTGAAAAATGGCATATATGAGGAAAAATATATTCAAGCTGTTACTTGCAGCATCGGTTCTGTTGGGATGTACCGACAGTGATGTGGATTTGAAAACCGTGGGAGGGGCGGACGCCTTGAAGACGGATCGCACCCTGTTGGAGATGAATCCGGAAGAGGCGACATTCTCCATACAGGTCTTTGCCGCGGACAACACCCAATGGCAGGCTGTTTATTCATCGGATACGGATTGGCTGCACATCGACAACGAGGGGCAGACATACAGCGGCAACGGCAGCATAACGGGTTCCGTATCGGAAAATACGGATCCCGCCGAACGGAGTGCAATGTTCGAGATCCGTACGTTCGGAACATTCGGATCTTCGATTGCCACCGTCGGGGTAACGGTCATACAATACGGCACGCAGCCGTTTGTCCGGATCATGGACCTGAACAACAATCAGTTGGACGAGTATAAGGCAGGCAGCAGCCAGAGCTCGTTTACGGTTCGGGTCGTGTCGAATACACGGTGGCTGATCGAATCGGATGCGGAGTGGATCCGCATTCTGACGCCCGAAGGGCTGTCGGGAGAGGGTTCTGCCAACGTAACGTTGGAGGTCTCTGAAAATACGTCCTATGAAGAGCCCCGCTTCGGATACGTTACGGTAACACTGGCAGACATACCTGAAACCAGTGCCCGGGTCAAGATATCCCAGGAACAGAAGTCGGACCGACAGTCGATCATCATAAACGGCATGACGGGCTACCTTCCCGAAGGGCCGGCTACGCTCCTGCTCGACAATGAAGGCGAGACCTTGGAGGTTACCGCCGAAGTGACCGACAATGGCAACCGGACGGTCATCACGTTGCAGGATCCGGTCGATGCGGGGACTTATCTCATGCAGGAGGCAACGTGCGGAGAACAGGCGATCGCCCTCGGCGGTTACGTAACGATCGGTGAAGCGCTGGAATCCGGATCGGAACGATGGGATGTGGTTCTGAAACAGTTCGGAGGCGAGACCCGGGAGCGTCCCGTTGTCATCGATTCCGGAGATGACCTTCAAGCCATTGCCGAAGCAGTCAATGGAGGAACTTCCTATGCAGGAATCCACCTCAGCCAGTCTTGCGATCTCTCGCTGGCAGCCTTTGAGAATTGGGTGCCGATCGGAAGTCTGGATTCCCCGTTCAAGGGCATTTACCACGGCAACGGCCATGCAATAACCGATCTGACGATCCAGTCGTCCGGATCCAACGTCGGGTTGTTCGGATGTATGGCCGGAGAAGAGGAGAGCCCGGCTGTCGTCGAAGGGATCAACCTGCAAGGAAAGGTGGTTTGTACGGGATCCGGCGCGGGATGTATCGTGGGTCGTGCCATGAACCATTCGGAGATCCGGGACTGTGTGAACAACGCCACCTGGGATTTCAGCGGCGGATGTTCCGGAGGTATTGTCGGAATCTGCACCAGTGACAATTCGATGGCGATCAATCTGAATCGGCTGGACAACATCCTGGTTGAAAACTGCCGGACCACCTCTTCGGGCCGATTCTCCCAGAAGAATGACAATGCGGGGATCGTCGGCTTTAATTACGGAACCGTTCGGAATTGCACCTTTGAAGGCTCGATTACCAGCCAGGTCATGCGCATGGGTGGTGTCGTTGGAGCCAACTACGGGATCGTGGAGCGGTGCGTCTCTTCCGGAACCTTGGCCATCGAGAATTTGTCGACGGCTCATAACAGCGGCGGAATCATCGGTTTTGCCTCCCAGTATTCCATATTGCGGAACTGCCTCTTCGATGGCGACATGTCCGGTGTTACGGATTATCGGTCGGGAGGACTTATCGGAATGCTGTCGAACCAGAACAGCGGACAGGCCAGCGTGGAAATTCGGAATTGCCTCGTGGTCGGGGTTATCGGCCCCAATACCGGAATAATCCTGGGAAACAACAACGGATATACGCTGGACAATATGCTGGCAAACGGGAAAATGACGGGAATTTATTATTCGGAGACGATGTCCTCGAACAAGAACTGCGGAGCTTTGGCCACCACCGTCGGCGATATTCCGGGCATGTCCGAATGCCTGACGAAGCAGGAACTTGGAGAACAGGGCTCCTACGTGAATTGGGATTTCACGGAGGTTTGGGAGATGAATGACGAGAAAGGGTATCCGACTTTAAAAATGAATTGATATGGGGACAACACTCAAATACATCATGCCGGTTTCAGCGGCATTGGCGGCGGTCGGCGTCGTAAATGCCGAGAATACCAGGCCCAATGTGGTATTAATCGTAGCCGATGATATGGGATACGGGGGGCTGACCTGCTACGGAGGGCAGGGATTGTCTACCCCACACCTGGATGATCTGGCCAGAAATGGCGTCATGTGTACCAATTTCCACACCAATGCGCCGGTCAGTTCGCCGACCCGGGTCTCCTTCCTGACGGGACGATTCCAGCAGCGAACCGGGTTGGATCATATCTACTCGGAGACGGATCCGTCCGACGGTCTTCCTCCCGAATTCAAAACCCTGGCATGGTTTCTCCAGCAATCGGGGTATCGGACCGGCATTTTCGGCAAATGGCATCTGGGCGAATCCCAGGCATATAATCCGCTGGATTATGGATTCGACCGGTTTGTCGGGCTCATGAAGGGGAACATTGATTTCAGCTCGCATTTCAACACCTCCCGGAAACTGGATTGGTGGCATGACCGGGAGTTGTCCGAAGAGAGCGGTTATGCAACGACCCTGCTCAATGGATATGCGGCCGAATTCATTGCGGAATCCGACGAGCGGCCTTTCTTCCTGTACGTACCCCATGCCGCGATTCATGTTCCCATGCAGGGTCCGACGGATCCTCCGGTGCGCACCGAGGAGAAATACCGCTATCGCAACGATGTGACGATGTCGTCGCAGGAATATGCGAGGAGGTATCGGGAGATGGTGGCATCCATCGACGAAGGCGTCGGGATGCTCCTTGACGAACTGGAAAAGGCCGGCAAGCTGGACAATACGATCATTATCTTCATCTCTGACAATGGTGCCGAACAGGTCGCAGCAGACAAATATCCCGGCGCCAACGGCATCTATCGGGGAGCCAAAGGCTCGTTGTACGAAGGTGGAATCAGAGTGCCGGCAATCTTCTACTGGAAAGACCGCATCCGTCCATCGGTGAATGATGACTTCATGATGTCCATGGATCTGTTCCCGACCATCCTGGATGTGTGCGGGGTCGGCTATGATCGAAGCGCGACGGACGGGAAAACGCTGGTCGATGTCATCTGGAAGGGAAAATCCATGCCGGAGCGCAAGATGTTTTGGGCCAATAAGGGCATCTGTGCCATGAAAGACGGCGATTTCAAGTGTGTGTGGACCAAGGATCGGGTAGAACTCTTCGACATATCGGCCGATCCGGAAGAAAAACACGATCTCGGAACGGAGTATCCCGGGAAGGTGAAAAGCATGCAGAAATCAATTGTCAAATGGTGGAATGAGGTCACGAAAGGGAACCGGTTGGAAGGCTATTCGATTTTTGACCTGGAAATACCCCAGTCGAAACAAATGGAGAAATAGTTATGATACGATTTATTGGTATGGCGATCAGCCTTCTGCTGTTGCCTGTGAGCATGTTTGCCGGAGAGAAGATCGACCGAAGATATTGGGATGCGTCGCTTCCTGTTGAAAAGAGAACCGAGATCCTGTTGAAACAGATGACTTTGGAGGAAAAGGTCAATCAGTTGTGCAGTGGTTTTTTGCGATTCCGGCAGTACGATTACGACAGTCTGACCAGGGCGAATCTCTTGAGCGGAATAGGGGCCTTGCAGTATATAAATTCATCGAAACCCGCAGACAAGGATACGGAGACAATTAATGCGGTTCAAAAATTCGTCCGTGAAAAGACGAGACTGGGGATTCCCCTGTTTGTACATGGAGAAGCCTTGCATGGGCATGTCGCCCGAGGAGCCGCTTCCTTTCCCCAGGCCATAGCGTTGGCATCGACCTGGGACCGGGATCTGGTGGAGAAGGTCTTCTCGTATGTCTCGTGCGAGGCCCGGAGCCGGGGAACGAATTTTGTTTTCAGCCCGGTGCTTGACATTGCACGGGATCCGCGTTGGGGACGGATGGAGGAGACCTACGGCGAAGATCCCTATCTGGTTTCAGAGATCGGATTGGCCTGCGTCAGAGGATTGCAGGGCCGGGATCTGCCGATCGGTCGGAATCATGTGGCCTCGAGCCCCAAACATTTCGCAGCATACGGACAGTGCGCCGGAGGACGGAACTTTGCGCCGGCCAATGTCCCGGAGCGCCTGTTCCGGGAGGAGATCCTGGAGCCGTTCCGCAAGGCTGTCCAGATCGGACATATCAAGGGCATAATGCCTTCGCACAGTGAAATCGACGGAATCCCGGCCCATGCGAATGAATGGCTTCTGACGGGAATCTTGCGCGAAGAACTGGGTTTCAGTGGCGTTGTCGTCTCCGATTATCACGATGTGGAGCGTCTCAATATCCTGCACCATATTGTATCCGACAATACCGAAGCCGCGAAGGCGGCCTTGAAGGCGGGCGTCAATTTCGATCTACCGATAAGTACCTGCTATAAAACGCTCATTGATGAAATCCGGGGAAATCGGGAGTACATGGAGATCCTCGACCGACGAGTATCGGAGGTCTTGCGGCTCAAATTCGAGATGGGGCTGTTCGAGAATCCCTACTCGGACGGAGCGGATTTCGCGAAGCAGGAAAAGACTCGGGACAGCCTCACCTATCTGGCTGCGGCCAAAGCCGTTACCCTGTTGAAAAACGAGAATGGGATTTTGCCGCTCGATCGCCGTAAGATCAAGAAGATTGCGGTCATCGGCCCCAATGCGGATGTCGTTATATTGGGCGGATATTCGCCGAAAAAGTATGAGTCCGTAACCATCCGGCAGGGACTTGAAAACATGTTCAAGGATACGGACGTTCAGGTGCTTTATTCCAAAGGGTGCGAAATAACGAAGCAGAAATCCGCGTCCCAGTTTGAGACGGGCAATCTGAAATCCGGCAAGATTGAAACGATCCCCCTCGAGGAAGAGATCTCCGGAATTGAAGAGGCCGCAAAGCTTGCATCGGAATGTGATGTTGTTGTTTTGTGTGTGGGAGACAATTACTATACGACGCGGGAAGCCATCTACTTTGAAGGGAATCTGGGCGATCGTTCAGAGTTGCAGCTGGCCGGCAATCAGGAGTATCTGGCCCGAGCCGTGATCCAGTCCGGGACCCCCGTCGTGACCGTTCTCATGCACGGGCGTTCCCTGACGGTTGACTACCTGGCAGAAAACGCGGATGCGATTGTCGATGCATGGTATCTGGGAGAGCAAACCGGAACGGTCATTGCGGACATTCTGTTCGGCGAGTTGAATCCCGGCGGGAAACTGCCTGTTACCTACCCGCGGAAGTCTTCGCAACTTCCCGTGTATTACGATCAGAAGGAATCGGGATTCCTGAAAAGCTACCTGTTTGAGGACAATACGCCGTTGTGGCCCTTTGGTTTTGGTTTGAGCTACACGGAGTTCAAAATATCGGACATTGCTTTGGACAAGGATACCATCCAGAAAAATGAGAGTTGCATCGTCCGCATGACGGTTTCAAATACAGGAAAATATGCCGGAGATGAGGTCGTGCAGGTCTATATCCGGGATGTTGTAGCAAGCGTAACGCGTCCGATGATCCAGTTGAAAGGTTTTAGCCGGGTCTCGTTACAGCCGGGCGAAAGCCGCAGGATCAGCATCGAAATCCCGTATGATGCTTTGGGCCTGATTAATAAGGATTATGAATATGAGGTCGAACCGGGTGAATTCAAGCTGTATGTAGGCAGTTCATCGGATTTGGCGCAGTTGCAGGAACAGACTTTCCATGTTGCCAATTGACCGCGGCATCAAATGTCTTTAAAATCATCGTTCACAACATCTTACAAGAGAGTAACAGAATTATAATCCTTTCTTTTGTTCTATTTAAGCGCAGTCCTTTGTAATGGACTGCGCTTATTGTTTATATGATAATTGTCGCGGGAGTGTGCATCCTTTATCATATATTCAACATGGGTTCTTAGGAACAACGCCTTGGTAATGCATCGAGAGTTCCTTGCAATGATGTTATACCTGTTTGCGGTATTTTCCGTTGGCTTCCCCTTTTGCCGAGTTCCAGGCATGCGGTTCGATGAAGCGTTTGATCGAGGTATCAGCGCGTTCTCCGTTGATTGTCAAATGCATAAACACGGGAGCTTCACCTTTTTTGTTGATCTTGTCCCGCCGAATGTAAAACAACAGTCCGAATGTCCTTGTCATAAGTGCACCGAACAGGCCACAGGTAATCTGCTTTTCGATGCCTTTTTCTGCATTTCGGGCAAAAATAAAACCCCCGTAAATTTATTATTTACAGGGATTTGCTTTAATATTCGGCATTATCTCAGCGGAAAGTGAGGGATTCGAACCCCCGGAACCTTGCGGTTCAACGGTTTTCAAGACCGCCGCGATCGACCACTCCGCCAACTTTCCGTCGCAAAAGTAACATCGTTTTTCCATTCTGCCAAATCTTTATTCCGAATTTCTCATACCCTGTTTCAAGGATCGGCAAAATTCCCGGCGTTTTTTTCTCTTTATTCAAAAAATATCTATCTTTGTCAGCAGGTTAGGTTACTCTCTTCACGCATTCGTCATGAACAAAGCCCAATTTGTCGAGGCCATTGCGCTCGATGCTAACCTCACGAAGGTCGAAGCACGCAAGGCGGTCGATGCCATGATTCGAATCACGGTCCAATCGCTCCGCGAAGGCGAACGGCTGACGCTGACCGGACTCGGGACGTTCAGCGTACAGCAAAAGGCCGAGCGCGTGGGTCGCAATCCCCGTACGGGAGCCGCCGTGAAGATTCCGCCGCGGAAGGTCATTCGCTTCCGCCCCACGGTGGAGATCGAATAACCGGCCGGACAAATACGATTCAAACATGCCACAGATTTCTCTTCGAGCCGAGCAGATGCCGGCCTCTCCGATACGTAAACTCGTGCCGCTGGCCGATGCCGCCCGCGCCCGGGGTATCAAGATCTACCACCTGAACATCGGGCAACCCGACCTGCCGACCCCGCAAGTCGGACTCGATGCCTTGAAGCACATCGACCGCAAAATCCTGGAATACAGCCCCAGCGACGGATACCGCTCGTTGCGCGAGAAACTGGTCTCCTACTACGACCAATATCAGATCAAGCTCTCACCCGAGGAGATTATCGTCACAACGGGAGGCTCCGAGGCCGTGCTGTTCGCCTTCATGACCTGCCTGAATCCCGGCGACGAGATCATCGTCCCCGAGCCCGCCTATGCCAACTACATGGCCTTCGCCATCTCGGCCGGAGCGGTCATCCGTCCCGTCGTCTCGTCGATCGAGAACGGCTTCGCACTGCCTCCGATCGAGGAGTTCGAGAAGCTCATCAACGAACGTACGCGCGGCATTCTGATCTGCAACCCCAACAACCCGACAGGCTATCTCTACACGCGGCGCGAAATGAACCGCATCCGCGACATCGTGAAGAAATACGACCTGTTCCTCTTTTCAGACGAAGTATACCGCGAATTCATCTATACGGGTTCCCCCTACATTTCGGCCTGCCACCTCGAGGGAATCGAGCAGAACGTCGTGCTGATCGACTCCGTGTCGAAGCGTTATTCGGAGTGCGGAATCCGCATCGGTGCCCTGATCACCAAAAATCGCAAACTGCGCGATGCCGTGATGAAATTCTGCCAGGCGCGGCTTTCACCTCCGCTCATCGGACAGATTATCGCCGAGGCGTCGATCGATGCTCCGCGGTCATACAGCACCGAAGTCTACGAGGAGTATATCGAACGAAGGAAATGTCTGATCGACGGACTGAATCGCATCCCGGGTGTCTACTCACCGATTCCAATGGGAGCTTTCTATACGGTGGCACGTCTTCCGGTCGACGACAGCGACAAGTTCTGTGCCTGGTGTCTGGAGCACTTCGAATACGAAGGTGAAACCGTCATGCTGGCTCCGGCCTCGGGATTCTACTCCGATCCGGGGTGCGGCCGCAACGAGGTGCGCATTGCCTATGTCCTGAAAAAGGAGGATCTGGAACGGGCGCTGTTCATCCTGAGCAAGGCGCTCGAAGCCTACAACAATCGGCCTCAGGAGTAACCCGGAGAACCTCGCCGCAAAAGCTGGAGGAGGCGAACGCGGGGACAAGCACCAAGCGCGAAGAGAGCAGGGACCCAACGAAACGGGCAAAACCCGGAACTTCCGGTTGTCCTTCACTCCCGTACGGATTGCCTCTACCCCTTGACAAACGATTCCACACAGTGGAGTCGTTTTTTGTATGAGAACCGCCCGAGGGGGCAATCGGCCGAATCGGCCAAAGCTATGCCAAATATTCCAATTTTTGCGAATTTCAGACCAAAAAGTTTGGCCCGCGGAGATAGTTTTTATACTTTTGCCCCCGATTTTGCGCGCCGCAAGGCACGCCGAGTATAAACCAAACCAATACGTTATGAAAAAATTTCTCCTTGTTCTGGCCTGTGCGGCCATCGCTTCGGGTGTCCGTGCCGAAGGCTACCAGGTAAACAACATGTCAGCCAAACAGACCGGTATGGGACATGTGGGTACGGCCATGAAGCTGAACTCGGAATCGATCTATTTCAACCCCGCAGCTACGGCCTTCCAGAAGAGCAAATTCAATATTTCGGCCGGTTTCACGGGCATCCTCTCCGACGTAACCTACCGTTCGCTGCCGACCAAGGAAAACGGCTACCAGAGCGGTCCGGCCGAGAACTCGGACAACAAACTCTCAACGCCGCTGCACGTCTATTTCAACTACAAGCCGACGGATCGGCTGGCCGTAGGTCTGGGCTTCTATACGCCGGACGGCTCGTCAATGAACTGGGGCAGCAACTGGTCGGGATCGCACCTGATTCAGGAGATCAACCTCGCGGCCTACACCGTGCAGCCGACCGTGTCGTACAAAATCTGCGACCGGCTGTCGATCGGTGTGGGACTGATGGTTACGTGGGGAAACTTCGATCTGTCGCGCTCACTGCTCTCGAAGGCCTCGCGCCAGGGGCTGATCGCCAACATGATCGATCCGAGCATTACTTCGACGAAGGATAATATCACCAAGCTGGAGGGTGTCATCGCCCAACTTCCCGATGGAGACGACAAAACGGCCGCCCAACAGCAGCTTGCTCAGGCACAGGGGGCGCTCCAGCTGCTGCAGAACGGCAAAGGCTATCTGGAGAGCACGATGGATCAGTCGATCGTGGCAGCGCGCCTCGAAGGGGACGCCAATGTGGCCGTGGGAGTGAATGCCGGCATTCTGTGGGATATCAACGATCAGTGGTCCCTGGCCATGAGCTACCGTTCGCGCATGAACATGAAGGTCGACCGGGGAAGCGCCGCAATGAATATCGCACCGGAAGCCGCAACGCTGATCGCCCAGTTGGGACAGTTGAGCCCCGGTACGGAGCTGATCCCGGCCTTGGACCAGGGGACGTTCAACACCGAGCTGCCGCTTCCGACGACCGTCACGTGGGGCGTCTCGTTCCGCCCGACACCGAAATGGGAGTTCGCCGTTGATCTGCAGTGGGTCGGCTGGTCGGCATACAAGGATCTGAACGTCTCGTTCAACGAAGAGGAGCTCGGAATCGCGGATATCTATTCGGTGAAAAACTACTCGAACACGCTGGCCTTCCGCTTCGGTGGAGAATACCGCGCCACGAAGTTTCTGACGGCACGCATGGGTATGTACGTTGACTAAAGCCCCGTCAGCAGCGACTACCTGAATCCCGAAACGCCGTCGATGACCAAGGTGGCCTATACGGCAGGTCTGAGTCTGCGTCCGTCGCGCTTCATGTCGGTTGATCTGGCCTACTGTTACGTGTCGTCGGCCGATCCCGAGCGCACGGGCTCCTATCCGATCTACAGCTATCCGGATGGAAAGCTCACCGACGTATTCTCGGGCAACTACAAACTCCACGCTCATGTATTTTCGGTGGGGGTAGGATTCAGTTTCTAAAACCGGAAAAATTTGCTACCTTTGTGGCGCACCTCCGCGGAAGTGCGCCACAATCGTTGAAGGCTCCATAGTTCAAGGGATAGAACGAGGGTTTCCTAAACCCTAAATTCGCGTTCGAGTCGCGGTGGGGCTACAAAAGAGGGCGGGTCCGGAAGACCCGCCCTTTTGTAAGGTAGCGCGAGGAGGGGGCACGCGAATTACCCCGCAGAAAAGATAAAAAGAAGATGGAATCGCTCAAAGAACTCTACAAAATCGGAAACGGACCTTCAAGCAGCCACACGATGGGGCCCAAACGGGCTGCAGAACGCTTTGCGGAGCGCTGTCGGGAGGTCGACGGCTACCGTGTCACATTGTACGGATCGCTGGCTGCCACGGGCAAAGGCCACCTGACGGATGTGGCCATCCGGTCGGTTCTGGAGCCGATAGCCCCCACGGAAATTTGCTGGAAACCCGAGATCACCCTCCCCTTCCACCCCAACGGCATGCTCTTCGAAGGGCTGAAGGCAGGCCAGGTGGTCGATTCGTGGACCCTCTACAGCATCGGAGGCGGAGCGTTGGCCAATGAGACCTCGCGCCTTGAGGTGCCGCACAGCATCTATCCGATGTCGACCATTACGGAGATCAAGACATGGTGCTACCAGGAGGGAAAGACCTACTGGGAATATGTGAACGATTGCGAAGGTCCCGAGATCTGGGACTATCTCGATACGATCTGGACCTCGATGTGCGAGACCATCCAGCGCGGACTGAACAACGACGGGGTACTTCCCGGCGGTCTGAAGGTGGCCCGGAAGGCCGCGACCTACTTCGTCAAGTCGAAGAGTTATACCGATTCGCTCTCTTCGCGGGCCAAAATCTACGCCTATGCCCTGGCCACCTCCGAAGAGAATGCTTCGGGAGGTGTCGTGGTGACGGCTCCGACATGCGGATCGAGCGGAGTCGTTCCCGCCGTGCTCTATCATCTGGCCACCACCCGGAACTTTCTGCGTATCCGGATCCTGCGGGCCCTGGCCACGGCGGGACTGTTCGGCAATGTGGCCAAGACGAACTCTTCGATCTCGGGGGCTGAGGTCGGCTGTCAGGGCGAGGTGGGCGTGGCCTGTGCCATGGCTGCGGCTGCGGCGTGCCAGCTCTTCGGTGGAACCCCCTCACAGATCGAATATGCCGCCGAAATGGGACTTGAGCACCATCTGGGGCTCACGTGCGATCCGGTCTGCGGGCTGGTGCAGGTACCCTGCATCGAACGCAATGCCATTGCGGCGGCCCGAGCGCTGGATGCCAATATCTACGCGACGCTCTCGGACGGAGCACACCTGGTCTCCTACGACAAGGTGGTCAAGGTGATGGCCGAAACGGGCCACGACCTGCCGAGCCTCTATCGCGAGACCTCCGAAGGGGGTCTCGCCCGCAACTACGACCGGAAATAACCATGAAACAGCCCGTCCCGCGGTCCCGGGTCGACAAAAACACAGAGCATCCGATTCTGAGATCGATCCTCATCTGGCTGGCGATCATTCCCTGCGCCATTCTGAACGGCGGAGTCCGGGAATACCTTTTCCGACCGCTGCTGGGCGAACGCCTCGCCCTGGTCGCAAGCGGAATCGTGCTCGCCGGGATCATCATCCTGCTTGCCACACTCTTTATACCCAGATTGGGCCGGGCGGGTTCTCCTCTTCCCGTCTGGAGAATCGGCCTGCTATGGGTGCTCCTGACCGTCACGTTCGAGACTCTTCTGGTCCTTTCCCAAGGCGCCGGGATCGACGGAGTACTCCGCAACTACGATCCTCGTAACGGAAATCTCTGGATTTTCGTTGTGGCGGTTACACTCCTGGCGCCACGATTGGCCTTGTGGATTCGCCGATAAAGACCGGAGGCAAACGGCATCTCGGAATTCCCCCCCCCTCTCTCCTCTCCTTCACCTGCATCTTTCCCGCTCGCACCCTTTCGCACCTTTCTCTCAATCCATTCTTCGATTCTCTCCTTCCTTCTCTGCCCTTTCCTACCCGTCCATTCTTTTCTTTTTTTGTACTGACACCTCACTCTCCTCTTTTTCTCTTACGATTCTTACGAACACTCTGCTCTCTCCCTCTTCTCTCTCCTCTCACCTCTCTCCTCCCCTGCCCTCTCCTGCCTTTCACGTTCAGGCACAAAAAAGCCTCCGCCCATAGTTGGGAAGAGGCTTTTCATGATTCGTTCGGATCCTCGATCCTGCACGGACAGCACACGCTGTCCCGTAAAAGAATCCTGCGATCCGGAACCGGATGTTACTGACCCTGCATCTGAAGTGTCTCCAGATCGGCCTTCGCACCGACCACGAGATCGTCGTACTCGCGCAGGCCCGTTCCACCCGGAATCAAGTGTCCACAGATGACATTCTCCTTCAGATTCTCCAGCGGGTCAACCTTGGCCTGGATAGCAGCCTCGTTGAGGACCTTGGTGGTCTCCTGGAACGATGCCGCGGAGATGAAGCTCGAGGTCTGGAGTGCGGCACGCGTGATACCCTGCAGTACCTGCGTCGAGGTGGCCGGCACAATGTCGCGCACCTGAACCGGGCGCAGATCGCGACGCTTCAGGCTCGAATTCTCGTCACGCAGCTTGCGCAGCGAAACGATCTGTCCGGGCTGCAGCACCGTGGAGTCGCCGGCATCCGTTACGACCACCTTGTCGTAGAGTTCGTCGTTGACATCCATGAACTCCCACTTGTCGACGATCTGATCCTCGAAGAAGCGCGTATCGCCCGGATCCTCGATCTTGACCTTCGACATCATCTGGCGGACAATCACCTCGAAGTGCTTGTCGTTGATCTTCACACCCTGCATGCGGTAAACCTCCTGCACCTCGTTGACGATGTACTCCTGTACCTTCGTCGGTCCGAGGATATTGAGGATGTCGCTCGGCGTGATGGCACCATCCGACAGCGGGCTTCCGGCCTTCACGTAGTCGTTCTCCTGAACGATGATCTGGCGCGACAGCGGCACGAGGTAACGTTTCACATCGCCCTGCTTCGAGGTGATGATGATCTCACGATTACCGCGCTTGATCTTGCCGAACGTAACCTCACCGTCGATCTCAGAAACGATGGCGGGATTCGACGGGTTGCGGGCCTCGAAGAGCTCCGTAACACGCGGCAGACCTCCTGTGATGTCGCCTCCCGACTTGCCCACGGCACGCGGGATCTTGATCAGGATATCGCCGGCCTTGATCTTGGCGTTGTCCTTGACGACGATGTGCGCCGAAACGGGCAGGTTGTACTGTTTGACCTCCTCGCCCTCCTTGTTCTGGATCTTGATGACGGGGTTCTTGGTCTTGTCCTTGGACTCGATAACGACCTTCTCCGAAAGTCCGGTCTGCTCGTCACGCTCGTCGCGGTAAGTCACTCCCTCGATGATGTTCTCGTAAACGGCGCGTCCCTCGTACTCGGAGATGATCACGGCGTTGTAGGGATCCCACTCGCAGATCAGGTCGCCCTTCTTGACCTCGGCACCGTCAGCCATGTAGAGCGTGGCACCATAGGGCAGGTTGTGCGTATAGAGGACAATCTCGGTCTTGGGATCGACGATCCGGAACTCCGACTGACGCGAAATGACGATATCGATCGGTTCGCCGGCGGCATTCTTGCCCTTGATGGTGCGCAGTTCGTCGATCTCGAGACGACCCTCGTATTTCGAGATAACGTTGGTCTCGACAGCCGTACCTCCGGCCACACCACCGACGTGGAACGTACGCAGGGTCAGCTGAGTACCCGGCTCGCCGATGGACTGTGCCGCGATGACGCCGACGACCTCGCCCTTCTGGACCATGCGGGCCGTAGCGAGGTTGCGGCCATAACACTTGGCGCAGACGCCGCGGCGCGATTCGCAGGTCAGCACCGAACGGATCTCCACGGACTCCAGCGGCGACTTCTCGATGGCCTCGGCAATCGATTCGGTGATCTCCTCACCGGCCTTGCACATCACCTCACCCGTCAGCGGGTGGATCACGTCGTTCAGCGCCACACGGCCCAGGATGCGGTCGTAGAGCGTCTGCACGACATCGTCGTTGCGCTTGATGGCCGTAGCCGTCAGACCGCGCAGCGTGCCGCAATCCTCCTCGTTGATGATGACATCCTGCGCCACATCGACCAGACGACGCGTCAGATAACCGGCGTCGGCTGTCTTCAGGGCGGTATCGGCAAGACCCTTGCGGGCACCGTGCGTCGAGATGAAGTACTCGAGTACCGAAAGACCCTCCTTGAAGTTCGAGAGAATCGGGTTCTCGATGACCTGCTGGCCACCCTCGACACCCGACTTCTGCGGCTTGGCCATCAGGCCTCGCATACCGCTCAGCTGACGGATCTGCTCCTTCGAACCACGGGCTCCCGAGTCGAGCATCATGTATACGGGGTTGAAACCGTCGTCATCCTTGACGAGCGTATCGATCACGGCCTTCGTCAGCTTCG
>CALUJN010000030.1 GCA_944320985.1 uncultured Alistipes sp.
CGTACACGTCACCTACAAAAAATAAGAACACCGTTAACCCCGAATCATTATGGGCGGACGTATTCAGAAAATTATCCGGAACTCGGCTGTCGGCATGCTGGCAGCCCTGTTTCCGGTTTTGTTACAGGCTCAGCCGGAGACACTGCCGCTGCCTCAGGGAACCTGCGAAGGGGTACTCCCCAACGGTTTGCACTACATCCTTCGCCAAAATGACCTCCCGGCCTCGCGCATCGAATTCCGGCTTGTATTGAGGACCGGATCGGTCCAGGAGCTTGATCGGGAGAAGGGTTGTGCGCATTTTCTGGAGCACGTCGCCTTCGGCGGTTCGCGCCACTTCCCCGACAAGTCGCTGCAAAGCTACCTCGAAACGCTCGGAATGAAGTACGGCGTGGACATCAACGCCTTCACGAGTCAGGACCGGACGATCTACCTCTTCGCCGTGCCGACCGACTCCCAGCGCAAGGGGGTCATTGACAGCGCCCTGCTGATCCTGCGCGACTGGCTGGACGGTCTGGAAATCAGCCCCGAACGGGTCGAAACCGAACGCGGCATCATCCTCGAGGAGTTGCGCGGATACGACGTCGGAGACCCCTTCTACGATCTGAAAATCGGCGAGGGAATCCATGCCCGGCGGTTGCCGCTCGGCACGATCGAGGACATCCGACGCATCTCGCCCGCCACACTCGAAAACTACTACCGGAAATGGTATGTGCCGGAACTGGCGACAATCGTGGCCGTGGGAGACTTCGACACGGCGGAACTGGAGCGTAAAATCCGCGAACAGTTCTCGTCGATCGCACCCCGCAAGGCCCGCGACTTCAAGGTCTATCCGCTCGAATACGCCCCGGGTACCCGGGTGCTCGAGATCTGCGATTCGCTCTACAACCGCACCCAACTCGAGGTGATGATCCCCCACCGGAGCATCACCGTCCGAACGCTGAGCGACGCCGTAGCCAAAGCCCGCGAAGAGCTGCTCATCGAGGCCGTTTCGGCCCGGATGCGCGGCCGCGAAATCCGCACGACGATCTCCGATACGTGGTATCTGAGCGACAAGAGCCACTTCACGGTGACAACAGCCGGCACCACGCGCGAAGAGTTGCTCGAGGCTCTTGCGAATCTCTCCTCGGCCCTGCACGATCTGGCAACGGTCGGCTGGGAGGAGGAAGAACTCGACGACATCCGCACTCGCCGCTGCAACCGGATGGCGCACTACGAGGTCGATGCACCGCAGAGCTCCTCGGCCTGGTGCGACGACTTCGCGGATTACATCCTGGCCGGCGACCGCACGATCCGTGACACGCTCCTCTACCGCCGGATCATCGACTCCGTGGCGGCAACGCCCGGCGCACTGCTGCAGGAGATGCTCCGCCAACGCCTGGCCGGTTACGACTCCGTAGCCCGAATCGCCTGCCACAGCCATCCGGGACTCGGGGCCCCGCTGACAGCCGAAGAGGTCGACGATGCCTGGCACAAGGGTGCGGCAACACCCTGCGAGCGCTATGTCTATGAGCCGCGGGAAAGCAGCGAAACAGAGATTCCGGTCGCAACTCCGAACTGTCTGGCCGTCCGGCCGCCGTTCGATCAGGCCATGATCGTCTCGACCCGGGAATACCCCGGTCTCGGCGTTCGTGAAGCCGTTCTGCAGAACGGCATGCGGGTCATCATGCGTCCCACGCCCGGAGGCGGCAATGTGCTCTTCACGCTGATCGCCCCCTATGGCACCTCTGCGATCCCCGACGATCAATACCCGCTGCTCGAAGGAACGGCCGGATACCTGGAGATGGGCGGCATCGCCAAGGCCGACCAGCAAAAGCTCTCGGAATACCTCTACCAAAACGACATCGCGCTGTCGATGACGCTGGAGAACCATTGGCACGGATTCATCGGCACGACCCCGGCTCAGACCGCACCGGTCTTCTTCAACCTGATCCGTGAAAAGATCTTCGATCCGGAACTCAGATACGACGAATTCGAGGAGCTCCGTCGCGAAATGCTCCAGGAGAAGGAGGAGGAGTCGCTGCTGAGCCGCATGCTGCAACGCGCCTCGGACCGTCAACTTTCGGCCCGAATGGACGAACTCACCGGATCGACCATTCCACGTCACGCCCCGAAGATCTCGAACAAGGAGATCGCCAACCGGCTCAATCTCGACACCATCGCGGCATTCTATCATCGGCTCTACTCTCCGACAGAAGGAAGCTGCGCGGTCATTACCGGAGAATTCGACCCCGATACGCTTTTGACCCAGTTCGCCGCAGCGTTCGCCCCGATCCCGGCTCAAGCCCACGGCTCCGAATTCGGATACCGGCAGCGCCAACTCCCCAAGCAACGGTCGGTCGAAGGGTTCGACAACGACAACGAAACCCAGACTCTGTTCGACTACATCTATCCGGGATATTACGAACCATCGCTGCGCAGCAGTCTGAAGCTCAAGCTCATGCGGGACATTCTGCGGAATCGGTTGATCTCCATTCTCCGCGAGCGGGAATCGCTGGTATACTCCCCCTATATCTCGCTCTTCTACGAAGGAATTCCGGATCGCAGTTTCTGTTTCGACATCAATGCTTCGGCCGACAACCGCAACATGCAGACCATCGACACGCTGCTGCGCACGATCATCTCCGATCTGCAGATCCGGGAGGTTCCGGCTCAGGAGCTGGAAAATCTCAAGCGCTCCTTCCGAATTGCCAAACGTGAAACGCTGACCGACGATGCCGCGTCGAACTGGCGAAACATCCTGGTGGGCATTATTCGGAATGGAGAGACGCTTGCCGATTTCGAGGAGTACGACCGGATCCTCGAATCCATTACCCCGGCAGAGTTGCGGGAGTCCTTTTCGCAACTCCTCGATCCGGAATATTACGTATTGTTGTATCTGAGCAAAGAAAAACTGAAAGATGACACGTCCGATCGTTAACATGCTGTTGAGCATGATCTTCCTGGCATCAGCCGGAACGGCAGCCGGGAGCTCGTACCAGAATGGAACCCGGGTGGGAGAGTCCGGAGCGGGCCTTGCCCCCGAGCAACTCCCGGCCGAGACGGCCGAGACGGCGCAAAAGGCTCCGAAAGCCGAACGTCGAACAGACGAGTTGCGCGCCTATGCACTCTTCGATGATTCGGGGCGGGAAATCTCCTTCGAGGAGTTGATCGATCGGCTTGCACCGAGCGAGGTGGTCTTCATCGGTGAGGTCCATAACTGCCCGATCACCCACTGGCTCGAACTGAAGATCACGCAGGCGCTCTATGCCCGTCACGGCAAGCAACTGACCCTGGGTGCCGAGATGTTGGAAAGTGA
>CALUJN010000031.1 GCA_944320985.1 uncultured Alistipes sp.
ACGAACTTCAAGGCGATGGCCGGTGACGGGCGTGTCTTCCTTTCGTGGACGGCCCCCGAGACCGAACTCGACTACACCTACCGGCTGGTTGTCTCCTCGGAATCGGAGAACGACCGGACGCTGACGGCTGCGGCTACTCCCGGACTGATCGATCCGTTCGTCGTGACACCCACCTCGTCGGCCGATCTGGCTTCGCTGCGGCAGTTCGAGCTCTGCTCGTTCGAATACAATCCGGCCTATTTCGTGCGCGGCACGGTGGCTTCGTTACATTGGGAGTTCGGCGACGGAGGCTCCTCCGAGGAGGAGATTCCGCTCTACGCCTTTGCCAAGACCGGAACGTGGACCGTAACGCTGACTGTCACGTACGAAGACCAGTCTACGGAGTCGGCCACCCGGGAGATTACGGTTTCGGGCCTTGCATGGTCGACGTTCCCGAACGCCGGATACCAGAAGGCCAGCCAGATTGCCTTCACGCCCGACGGGCAGACCCTCTATACCATCTCGCAGACCGACAAGAAACTCATCGCCGTGAATGCCATCACGGGCCAGACACGCTGGAGCTACACGACCGAAGCCGCGACCTACGGCGCCGGGCCTTCGGTCGGGACGGTCTATTTCGGCACCGAGGATGACGGCGGCTCGTTCTATGCCGTGGCATCGTCCGGGGCCCTGCGCTGGAAGAAGTCGCTCGGCGCCAAGGTGCAGGCCGCTCCGGCGGTGACTTCCGACGGCGTGGTCTATGCGCTGGCCAATGACGGCCGCCTTTATGCCTTCGACGCGGCGTCGGGCGACGAGAAGTGGTCGGCCGTGCAGAGCGGTGTCGCCGGCGGTGTCGTGGTCGATGCCGAGGGAACGGTCTACATGGTCACCTCGACCGGCATCTGGGCCTACACGGCTGCGGGACAAATGAAATGGGCCTCGACGACGGCCTATGCAGTTACCGAGCGCGGCGGTTCGCTGGCCCTGTATGACGGCGTGCTGTATGCCGTACTGAAAGCCTCCTCGGAGGGCTGCGTGGCCGTAAATACAGCGGATGGAAGCGAACTCTGGCACTACGAAACGACCAACGGCGACTGCTACCATCCGGCCGTGGACGGCGAGGGTACGGTCTACTTCTGCGAGAAGAACGGCTACCTCTACGCCGTGAAGCGCGACGGCTCGCTCAAATGGGAGGACAAGAGTGCCACCAGCTACATCTATTCGGGATTTGCTCTCGATGAGGCTGGAACGGCCTACATTTCGCAATACGTGTCGCCCCACTCGCTGCTGGCCTTCGATGCCTCGGGCAACCGTTCCGAGTACACCTCGATCGGTTCGCAGACGATGAGCCCCGTGACGATCGGTCCGGATCAGCGGCTCTACTACGGTAAGGACAAAGAAATCGGTGCCATCGGAGTGCCGGAACCTGCGGCAACGGTCGGCTGGCCCATGCGTGGCGGTAATGCACAAGGCAACAACTCCTTGAAATAACCATGAAAAGGATTTCGATCTTTCTGACAGCCATTCTGCTCGGTATGGAGATCCCGGCTTCGGCCCAAAGGCCCGAGGTCGGAACCTCCACCGCCGTGTGGAGTGATATCCCTGCGGTCGAAGAGCTGCAACAGGCCCGGACCGACGGAGTACAATGGGTTGAAGTTGCCGTGAATCAATGCTACCGGGGTGTTCCCGAGGAGGAGCAGTATCCACGGATGAAACAGATGAAGGAACGGCTCGACAGCGCCGGCATGCCGGTATGGTCCGTCCACCTGCCCTTCTCGCGGACGCTCGACATCTCGGTTTCCGACGATTCGCTGCGCGCGGAAAATGTGGCGTTCCAGGCGAAGATGATCCGTTGGAGTTGCGAACTCTATGCGCCGCAGCGACTGGTGCTGCACCCCAGTTCGGAGCCGATTGCCGACAGTCTGCGTGAACAGCGGCTCGAAAATGCCATTGCGTCAATCCGCACATTGAAGGTTGTTGCCGACGAGTGCGGCGTGGAACTCTGCATCGAGAACCTGCCCCGCACCTGTCTGGGCAATACGCCCGAGGAGCTGGTACGCATCGTCGACGCGGTGCCGGGTGTCGGGATCTGCTTCGACACGAACCACTATGTGCAAGGCTCCATCAGCCACTTCATCAAGGTGGCCGGCCGACGGATCCGGACCGTGCATATTTCCGATTATGATTTCGTGAACGAATGCCACTGGCTGCCCTACGAAGGTGAGATTGACTGGGGAGCCTTTCTCCGGGCGATGAACGAAACGGCCGGGTACGACGGCGTGCTGATGCACGAGGTGAGGAAACAGCGTCGCGACGGCAGCCGGACAACAACCCGGGACATCGTTGCGGGAGTCGAACGCATGTGCGAAGATTATAACAAATTGAATTAGAGGATACCATGAAAATTTGTTACCGCATTTGGGCCGTAGCGCTGATAATCGGGCTTGTGTCCTGCAAGGAAAAAGGGGAGGAGCCGATGCCGGAACCCCCGCAGCCGAATGTTGCTGAGGAGACGATGACGGCACTATGGGAGACCTCACCGCTGGATAAGGATCTCACGACCCGCCGCGGACTCTTCGCGACGATCCAGAGCTATGCCGATGCCTGTGCGAGCTCGACCTTTTCGAGTTTTCTCGCAGCTGACGACCGGCTGGCCGCCTCGCTGGTCAGGAGCGAACGGATTCTGACCTGCTACGACGCGGCATTCGACCGGGTGCTGAACGGCCTGCGCGAAGAGAAGCCGTCCGTGGGGGAGGTCTATATCTGGATGCTCTATAACATGGGTTATGTTATCCAGACGCCGTCGGGCTGCTTCGGTGTGGACATCTACCACCGCCGGGCCGCCGAACTGGCCCCGTACCTCGATTTCTACGCCTCGACGCACGTGCACCAGGACCACAAGTGGCAGGGACTGATCGATGCCATGCTCGAAGCCGGGAAACCCGTCGTAACGAACTACCTCGAACGGCCGGGATACGCATATACCTCGACGACAACGGCCGACTATACGATCGGCAGCTTCGCACTCCACACCTTCATCACGAACCACAACAACGGCTCGACGAATGTCCCCGTAACGGTCTTCCAGATCGACTGCGGCGAGGATACCGGCCATTTCGTGCTGCTGCACTCCGGCGATTCGAATTTCCGACCCGAGCAGTTTGACGTAACTCAACCCGTCGACGTTTACATCCTGCGCTATGCCCCCAACGAGCTGACCGAGAACAACGTCATCGGAGCACTCTTCACGCCGAAATACGCTCTTCTGTCGCATATCCTGGAGCTCACGCACGCCGATCCCTCGTCGTCGCGCTGGACCCTCGAACAGGGGTTGGAGCGGGCATCAAAGCTCGATTGCGAAGAGAGTCATATGCCTTTCTGGGGCGAGCGACTGATCTGGAAAAACAACAAACTTGAATAGACCATGAAACGAATACTATCTTGTCTGCTGGCACTTGTCGTGCTGGCAGGCTGTGCCGGAGAGGCCCGGCAGGGCGTCACTCCGGAGAATCGGGCCGAAGGGCTTCGGGAGCGTCTCCTTGGGGGAGACACCACAGCCGTCTTCGTCGTGGCGCACCGCGGCGACTGGCGCTACGCTCCGGAGAACTCCATTGCAGCCATCGAACACTCGATTGCCGTGGGGGTCGACGTAGTTGAACTGGACCTTCAACTGACGCGTGATAGCGTACTGATTATCATGCATGATGCCACGCTGGACCGCACGACCACCGGCAAAGGGAAAGTGGCCGACTGGACGCTGGATTCGATCCGAACACTGAAACTCAAGAACGGCTGCGGCATCCGGACCAAACACGCGGTTCCGACGCTCGAGGAGGCGCTGCTGGCGGCCAAGGGTCGCGTGCTGGTCAATCTCGACAAGGCCGACCGCTACTTCGACCTCGTGGTGCCGGTACTGGAACGAACCGGGACAACACGGCAGATCGTCATGAAGGGTTCGAAACCCGCCGAAGAGGTGCTCGCCCTGTATGGAAAATACCTCGATGAGGTGATCTACATGCCGGTCGTGAACCTCGACAGCGAAAATGCCGCTGAAATGATGCAGGCGTACATCTCCGATCTGAAACCGGCGGCCTACGAGCTGCTCTATGCGCAGGCCGAGGATACGGACATGCCGCTGCGGATGCGCGACACGCCGCGCGGACGGGCGCTGATCTGGTCCAACACGCTGTGGGATACCTTGTGCGGCGGCCATGACGACGACCTGTCACTCGAGGATCCCGATGCCGCGTTCGGCTATCTGATCGACACGCTCGGCGCCCGAATCATCCAGACCGACCGCGCCGAACACCTGCTCAGCTACCTCCGCCAGCGCGGCTTGCACGAATAATCCCGAGAAGGCCATGAATTTGCTGAAATTCTTCGCCACCTCGCCGGCCTCGGAACCGCTGACCGATCCCGACTCGATTCGCAGCCGTTACACGCGGCTGCGGTGGTCGGTCTTCCTCTCCGCAACGCTCGGTTACGGTCTCTATTACGTCTGCCGGCTGAGTCTGAATGTCATCAAGAAGCCGATCGTCGATGCCGGGGTCCTCTCCGAGACGGAACTGGGCATCATCGGCTCGGGGCTGTTCATTACCTATGCCGTCGGCAAACTGACGAACGGCTTTCTGGCCGATCGCAGCAACATCCGCCGCTTCCTGGCAGCCGGACTGCTCGTCACGGCATTGATCAACCTCGTGTTGGGCTTCACGACCTCCTTCGCGGTCTTTCTTATGCTGTGGGCCGTGAACGGCTGGGCGCAGTCGATGGGGGCCGCACCGTGTGTCGTGGCCCTCTCGCGCTGGTTCGGAGACAAGGAGCGCGGAACCTTCTACGGGCTGTGGTCGTCGAGCCACAACATCGGCGAGGCGATCACGTTCATCGTAACGGCCGTCATCGTCGCCTCGCTGGGTTGGCAATGGGGATTCCGCGGCGCCGGATTACTGGGGCTTCTGGGATTCCTGATCGTCGTTCTCTTCATGCGCGATACGCCCCAGAGCAACGGCCTGCCGCCCGTGTCGGTCTACAAGGGGGATCAACCCCGGGAGGAGGCCGCGGCGGCCGACGGCAAATCGGTCGGCGAATATCAGAAAGAGGTGCTGCGGAACCCAGCGATCTGGATGCTGGCCCTGGCCAGTGCCTTCATGTATATCTCGCGTTATGCGGTGAACAGCTGGGGCATCTTCTTCCTCGAGGCCGACAAGGGTTACACGAATCTTGAAGCCAGTTCGGTGATCTCGATCAGTTCGGTCTGCGGGATTGTGGGAACCATCGCCTCGGGGTGGGTTTCAGACCGCTTTTTCGGCGGACGACGCAACCTCCCGGCGTTGATCTTCGGGTTGATGAACATTCTCGGGTTGTCGCTCTTCCTGCTCGGGCCGCGTGACTGCTTCTGGCTCGATGCCGTGAGCATGGTGATCTTCGGACTGGCCATCGGAGCGTTGATCTGCGTCCTCGGAGGGCTGATGGCCGTGGATATCGCCTCGAAAAAGGCCTCCGGAGCGGCGCTCGGCGTTGTCGGAATCGCCAGTTATGTGGGTGCCGCCGTGCAGGATCTGTTGAGCGGCATTCTGATCCAGCAGGGCAAGAGCGGAGGTGCTGCCGATGTCGCGGCGGCGTACGACTTCTCGGTCGTAACGTGGTTCTGGATCGGGGCCGCCATCCTCTCGGTCGTCTGCACCCTGGCCGTCTGGAATGCCCGGGCAAAATAGGTCCAATTTGATTTTGAAACTACTTTAAACGGGCGGGAAAAATAATTCCCGCCCGTTCGCATAAAACCGGAAGCGCCCAAATCCATGAAAACTTTTGGATCGAGCGTCTTCGACCAATGCCCCATATCGGGGTCGGAAAAGAGAAGTTCCTCATATTCCCCGACCGTAGGGGCAACCGGGATGGTGTGTTTCACTTCGGAACGCCGATAGCCCAGTCGCGTTGTTGCAAAACAGCCCCTTGTTCTTGTTTTTGACGGTTAGCTTCGGAATATGCCGGGATGACCTCAAGTTTCTCCCGCGAAACCCGCCAAATCGCAGGACAAACCAGTCCTCTTATCTTCGAATTTGGGACGAAGTCAGCCAACCATCCATGTTAGGTTCTGTCATTCGGCTCCGGGCAATCATACAAGCCCCAAGAACGGCGGCATCAACGTCACTCGGATCGGTGATAATTGGCACATTTTGGCTCATCAGTTTAAGCGAATATTTCCGAACGGCCAATTCGATAGGTTGGAGAAAGTAACATGCTTCTGCTTGTGCCAGATTTCCTCCGATAACAATCACTTCTGGATTGAAAATATTAATCAACCCCGCAATGTGATGCCCCAATTCGTTGCCTACTTGCATAATAAGTTCTATGCAAAGAGGATCCTCTTTTTCCACTGCTTTGATAATATCCATCGAAGTGATGGTTTCTCCGTTTTTAACCTTCGACGAAAGCAACGACATCTCTCCGGCCCTAATCCGTTCAAAAAGTTTTCGCAAAATAGCCCGACCTGAAACTTCCGTCTCAATACAGCCAACTTTTCCACAGTGACAAAGAATATTGTTATTGTACATATGGACATGACCGAATTCGCCCGAGTAACCGTCTTTCCCGTGGCACAGTTTTCCTTCAATAATGATACCTAAGCCAAGTCCCCAGCCAATATTAATGTAAAGCAGATTGTTGTATTGTTTGCAGAACCCGGACATATAGGCTCCATATGCCATGGCTTTGGTGTCATTTTCGATGAAAACCCGCATTCCAAGTCTTTCGCTTAAAATATCACTTAGCGGCGTATCAACCATCTCTTCAAAATTGAACGTCGTGGCACTCGTTCCCATTCGGCTATTCACACGTCCCGGGATGTTGATGTTAATGCCGGCAATACGGTCCGATGTAATACCGTCGAGTTCCGATACGAATTGAAGAATCCTCCGGCACACCTCATCAAGTGCCGTGCGAGTATTTTCAAGACGGAAATTCGCATACCGCTCGATACGAACGGGTTGACCCACAAAATCCACCAGTCCGATATTGAGCTCAAAGGTACGCATATCCACCCCCATAAAACATGGACAAGTCTCGGGACGCACACCGTAGCGCACCGTACGGCGGCCTTTTGCATGTAAACAAACACGGTCTATTTCGATGATCTGCTCTGCATTGAGCATTTCGGAAACGTATTTTGCAACGGTTGTCAGGCTGAATCCCGTAGCCGAAGCAATCTCAGGGACCATGAAAGTTCCGTTCCGCATGATATGTTGCATAATACAACTGCGAACCATTCCCCGAACTGTACGTTCCGACACTCCATTTGTATATTCTGTTGTCATGTATAGTTTGTCCTTTATCACAAATTTACAATTTATTCCGCATATAGAAAATTAAGAATCTAAAATTTTGTATATGCATTGAAAAGGTTCTACCAAGCTCTGTCGAGGAGCTCGCATGGACCAAGACTTTTTACCGCTCGGTCCGGGGGAAGATCTGCTCGGAGTGACATCACAAAGGCGGCAAGGTCTTGGTGAAGGGGACCTTCCGGTCGGAACAATTGGTGAAGTCCATATCGGCAAAGAGCCGCTCGCCACGGTCGGCAACAGGGCGCATGAGTTCTCCCTCTGAAAAAAACGTCCTTTTTTCCGACAAAGCGGAGGGCCGGAACATATCCGACCCTCCGCTGGGTTTCGTCGGTCCGTAACGTTCAAGGAAAACCCTGGCAATTCGGACCGAAGGTACAGGATGTTTGATCACTCCTGTTGTTGCGGGGTAATTCCTGTGCCGATCTCGGCCCTGAAGGTCGAAGCCGGAAGATCATCCCGGTTGACGAGGTTAGCCCGGGTGAAGGGTGCCCAGGCATAGCGGACATGGACAGGGTGGGGGACCTTCGGCGAGTGGAGGTATACCCGGCTGCCGTAGATGGTGGCCGTGGCGGGATGGAAGAGGCAATCCGCTCCGGCTAATTCGAAGCCGCGGATTGCGTCACCATCAGAGGTCTTCAACCCTTCGGCATAGTCAAAGGCAACCTCCACGCCCTTCTTCTTTCCCGCGGCACTCCGGAACAGCGGTCCCGAAGGCAGCAGATCGAATCCGTAATCACGGTTCAGCGCCCAACGGCACAAACGGTATCCGATATCGGCCTTACGGCGCGGATGGACATCCAGCGAATCGCCCCGGTCGAGGCTCACGGCCATACCCGAGTGGTCTATCTCCGCGAGCAGACGACGCTGGCTGTCCCGGAACCACGGCCACGACGGTCGGCTCAGGCTCGACAATTGCACGTAGTAGAAGGGCATCGTGGCGTTGCCCCAATACGTCCGCCAACTCCCGACCAGCAGTTTGAACAGCCGTTCGTGTGCCTCGAAGTTGTGGGCATTCGACTCGCCCTGATACCAGACTACGCCCCGGATCGGGTAGTGGTCGAGCGGCAGAATGCCCGATTCGAAGAGGTAGCACGGCTCATAGGGATGGCGTTTGTGACGAGCGGTCGAGCGGCTCATGTTTCGGGCGGCCCGCTGGCGCGCCCACTCCTGGATGAAATCATTCTGCAGCCAGTCGGTGAGGATGTCCGGGAATGCGCACTCCAGCGTATGACGGTCGATCCAGGATTCGGTCGTCGAACCCCCGACCGCATTGCAGATAACCCCGACGGGTACCTGCAGGCTGTCCTGCAACATCCGGGCAAAGGCGTAGCCTACGGCCGAGAAGCGAAGGACCTGCTCCCGACTGCCGGGCTGCCAGACGGTCGGAGCAAAGTATTCCAACCGGGCCACCGAATCCGTAACCTCCTGCGGCCAAGCGACGTTGTTGGTCTCCCAGCGTCCCTTCATGTCGAATAGACGCAGCGACGGGTTTGCGAAGGCGACCGTGTCAAGCGGGTCGCAACTCGACTCGACGCGGAACTGCATGTTGGACTGCCCGGAGCAGAGCCACACCTCACCCAATGCGACGTTGCGGTAGGTGAGGCGGCGGTGCGGCGTGGCAATTTCGAGGGTCAGTCCCTCGGCTGCCTCCATCGGATCGAGTCGCACGCTCCAGTGTCCCGTGGCGGAGGCCCGGGTTTTGCGCCGCTGTCCGTTGAAGTGCACGCTCACCGTTTCGCGGGCATTCGCCATACCGTGAATCTCCAACGGGATGCCGCGTTGCAGGACCATGTTGTCGGAGTAGAGGATCCCCATCCGGAGCCCTCCGTAGTCGCCCGTAATCCCCGAATAGACCGTTTCAGCCAGAATCCGGGCACCCTGTTCGTTGGGGTGCACGGCGTCCGGGAAGAGGTCCGGATGGGGATACAGCGGCGTGTGGAAGTCGATGAGTTCGGCGTCGGCAGCCCGGGCGACGATCTCGATTGCCCGCTGGATCTCCTCGTGCCACTGCCGGGTTCCGGAGCGGAACCGCCGGTGTTCATGCGTTAGCGGCGTCATCCGGGCGATGAGCACCCGCACCCGCGGATTGGCGGCCCGCAGCGAGTCGATCAGTGTCAGGTAGTCCCCGACGAAATCATCGCGGTAGTTCGGCCAATCCCGCGGATCGGTGTCGTTGATGCCGAGGTGGATGACCGCAATATCGCCCCGGAAGTCCATTGCCCGGCGAAACTCCGCCTGCTTCAGATAGGGGCGGTGGCCCCGCAAAAGCAGCGTCGCACCGGGTTTGCCGAAATTTCCCACAACGTAACCGTCACCCAGCATCCGTTGCAGGACCGCCGGATAGGAGTCCTGCTCCCGATTGGCGATTCCCGAGCCGTAGGTAATGCTGTTGCCAATGCAGGCGACACGCAAGGGCGGTTCGGCGGCCTGCGACACTGCGACCGGAAGGCCAAGCAGGCAAAAAAGGATAAGCAGACTTTGTTTCATGATGCGTTTCAGGGCATGTCGTCCGTTGTAGGTTTCAGGAAGAGAAGCTGCGAGAGCAGGGCAAGGAGCGTCACGGCGCCCAGCACGGCGAAAGCCACGCCGAGATTGCCGCCGTCGGCCCACTTCCCGAGCAGTACCGTACAACCCGCTCCGGAGAGCACGCCGATCATATTCATGATGCCGTAGGCCGTAGCGCGAAGCTTCGATGAGACGAATTGACACAGAATCGGCATGTTGTTCGTGTCCCACATGCCGTAGCCGACACCGAAGAAGAGCCCGGCACCCACGGCGCAGAACATCCCTTTCCCGAGTCCGACGAGAATCAGCGCCGGGATCATCATCGCCAGCCCGATGGCACTCGTATAGACCCGTCCGCGCAGGTTGCGGCTCACCCACCGGTCGGAGAGCGGACCTCCGATCATCACGCCCAGGAAGGACGAGAAGGCAATCGTGATCGTGGAGATCGGGCCCGCGGCCGACATCGGCACTCCAAGGCTCTCGGCGAAGAGCGTCGGCAGCCAGTTTTTCGTTCCCCAGCCCGGCAGCGAGACGGAGGCGAAGAAGAAGAGGATGACCCAAAACGAAATGTTCGTAAGGAGCAGCGTGAAACCCTTCAGGAAGGGGATGCGAACCGGTTGCCGGTCTGTTTCGGCGCTTGGAACCGGTGTGGTGCTTTTTTCCCGTAGGGAGAGGACCAGAATGAGCGCGTAAACGACGCCGATGATGCCAAACCAGTGAAAGGTCGCCTGCCAGGAGTAGTTCTCAGCGATCGTGGCTCCGAATCCGCCGAGAGCCTGTCCCAGATAGAGTCCCGTCATGTGAATGCCGATGGCAAAACTGCGCGAGCGTCCCGTGTGGTAGTCGGCAATCAGCGAAAGAGCGGCCGGGATGTAGAGCGCTTCACTCACGCCCATCAGGGCCCGCAGCCAGTAGAGCTGCCCGAAGGTCGTGCAGTAACCCATCAGATAGGTGACCAGCGACCATACCAGCAGTGAGACGACGATCAGCCATTTGCGGCTGATCCGGTCGGCAACGGCCCCGGCAAAGGGGCTCACGAAGCCGTAGATCCAGAGAAATACGGCCATCAACCGGCCGAAATTCGTGGCCGTGGTCAACTCGGCAATGTCGATCTGCATGGCCTCTTTCATCGTGGAGAGCATCTGCCGGTCCATGTAGTTCAACAGTGCGACGACCCACAGCAGGCCCACGACAATCCAAGGATAAATGTTATTTTGTCTTTTCAGGGATTCCATAAACTTCTATTTTCCAGATTTTCGGACTTCTGGCCCGCGGTTTGATCTCCCCGCCGACGAGGTAGTACACCCCGCGGTCGCGGTCTGTGGCGGCTGCGGCTCCCGCCAAGGCACAGCGTCCCGAACAGCCCAACTCCTGCCACGTCTCGTCGGCGAAGCGGAAGTAGCGGATCCGGTTGCTGAAGGCATAGTGCGCGGGCGGCATCGCCAGGTAGGCGGCCTGCTCCTCCGCCGTAGAAGCGGCCAACCCCGTTTCAAAGCGCTTCCGGTCCACGCCTCCCGAGACCAGAATCCCCGAAGCATCAGCTCCGAGGAGCGTTGAGCCCGTAAGTGTTGCGCCCTCCGGGACCGGAGCCGTCGTACGCCAGCTTCCCGTAGCGAGATCCAGCCGATATCCCTTTTCCGAGCACCGTTTCGTATCCGGATCGAAACCGCTCCAGAGGTAGATCGCATCGTGCGACGCTGCGGCAAGGGGCTGTACCATGTGTTCCGGAAGGTCGGCCAGGACCCGCCAACGCGCTCCGGCGTCGAGGTCGCATACCAGAAGCTTTCCGTTTGCTCCGTCGGTGGTCAGGCCTCCAGCCAGAAAGAGCCGATTACCGACCTGTGCCGCCGCGGCCTGCTCCACCGGGAAGGGGAGCGATGGCAGCGATGAGACCATAACCCGGTTCCGCTTGACCGTAAGGGCGTACACCCGGTCCGAACATCCGTCGGGCCCCGCGCCTCCCGCCACAATCATCCGATCGCCGCAGACGTAGCTCGCCGCATAAGCCATCTCGACAGGCAGCGTTCCGACCTGGCGCCAGGTTGGCGTTGCGGCACTGGGATCCAGCATCCAGATGTCGTTGTAAAAGCGTTTTTTCGCATCCGCAGCCAGCGGGTTGCCGGGGAAATTGGCTCCTCCGGCCACGATCAACCGTCCGCCCGCAACTCCGCAGCAGGCAGCCGAGACGCCGTCGGCATACCCCTCCGCGGTGGCGGGGATCTCCGGCATTGCCTCGAAACGGATCCGCTCCGTGGACTCCTTCCGGACGAGGTCCGTCAGCCGTACCGCCTGGAAGAGCATCTGCGAGACGCTGCTTTCGTAGAGAATGCCGATGTGCCCGGCGTCGATCTGTGTCAGGCACGAATAACCCCAGTTCTCCTCGGCATCCAGCAGCAGCGAGTGTTCCGGCAACCAGGTATATCCACCGTCGAGGCTGACGCGGATCGTCATACTGTGCCGTCCCTTGGTTGTCGCGGGATTCGAGAAGAGCAGCAGGTCACGCCCGAGCACGTTACGCTCAGCCGGAATGTTCAGCAAACTCGCCATGCAGACCGGCTCGATCAGCCCGCCCGATGAGGGATGCTCCTGCCACGTACGACCCAAATCGCGCGTTACGCTCACCGCACGGCCCGTTTTGCGGTTGTCCCGCATGTTGAGCATCAGCGATCCATCGGGCAGTTCGGCAACCTGCGATTCGGTCGTATTGCTCCGGGCCGGAGTGTGGAAGTGCCACGTCTGGCCGTGATCCTTGCTGTAGATGATTCCGGCGCAGGGGATTCGGTCGGCTCCAATGAACTGGATCGGAAAGACCAGTGTGCCGTCCTTCATACAGATGCCGCGCCCTGGGCCCTGAAGCGTCAGGAACCACTCCGGATGTTTGATCTGCCGGGTAATATTCCGCGGCTCGGACCAGCTCCGCCCGTCATCCCGGCTGGAGGTGAGCATCAGCTGGGCCGTCTCCTCCGGGGCGAGCCCGTCGCCAACGGCCGTCCAGGCCCGGTCGCCTCCGCAGCCGTGGGTCCAGACCGCCAGAATGAAGATCTCGCCGGTCTGCGTGTCCACCAGGACAGCCGGGTCTCCGACCCCGTTCTGCGCCTCTGGCAGGCCGCCCCATTCACCCATGTCGAGGGCGATGCGCATCGGCTCCCAGCTTACGCCACCGTCGGTACTGCGGCTGACCCCTACGTCGATGTCGTTCTGCAGGTCGAGGCTAGACACATGGCGCACGTCGTAAACTCCAAGCAGCGTCCCGGAGTTCGTCGTGACCAGACCCGGAATCCGGTAGGCCCAGACTCCGTCGTCGCCGTGCTGACGGACGCTCACGCCCAGCCGCGAGCCAACGGCACCTTGCCGGTCGAGAGTACATTCGCTCCCGTTCACAACCACCCGCTCGACCTCCAGCGTGAAGGGCCGGGCCAGCTCCTCAATGGTGCGGGGCGTGATTTCAAGGCTGATATGGAAGTAGTTGCGCCCCTTCACGAGCGCCTTGCCGACCGGAAATCCGAAGACCGGTTCCGTCGGATGAAGGATATTCTGCACGATCCCGAACCCTTTGTCTGCATAGAGCGTCTGCCCGCCGCCCAGGCGCTTTCCCTGGTCCGTGAGCACATAGGAGGTTGTCCGCGACCGGATGGCCGACAGGGTGCCCGTGTAGACGAGACGGGCGGAGCGGAGCAGTGCGGGGTCGAGATCCGTCACCGCCAGGTCGATCCGGTCGAGCGTATCCGCCCGTCCGTCCGACTCGATGCAGATCTCCGTGACGATGCCGTACTCGCGGCCGGTCACAACCGGGATCCTGGGGGTGAAGATCTCCACCTGGTTCCCGGCTGTGACGACCAGCCCGATGTACAGAAATACAAATGAGAGGATGAAGCGTTTCACGGTCATTCGTTTGTTTTTCAGACCGTTACTTGTAGGCTTCGTTCTGCTCGACAAGCGGATCTTTCGAGAGGACGCCCGAGTCGATCGGCCACAGCAGCAGCCGTTCGTCGCCGCCAACCAGCTCCAGGGCGTATTTCCCGCCGCACATCCGTCGTACGTCATACCAACGCTTGCTCTCGGCTACGAACTCCGCGCTCCGCTCTCGAAGAATCGCCTCCTCGGCAGCATCCTTGCTTGTGTAGATAAAGGGCTGGTCCTTGCCGAAGGCACGCTTGCGCACGATGTCGATCCACTTCTTCGTGTCGCCCGGTTCGTCGAGCTCGTTGCAGATCTCGGCCAGCATCAGCACCACATCCATGTAGCGATAGACCGGCACGTCGTTCGTATACTGAACCTTTCCGTTGCTCACGTCGCCGAGGAACTTCCGCAGGCTCCGCCCCGCCGGGTAAAGCTCATTGTCCGTATTTTTGAGGTAGAACTGCAGGAAGGTGGCGTCGCGACGCGTGTCACCCTCCTCGAACGAGTCGTAGAAGGCCTGCGAATATTCGTAGCGCATGTAGCCGCTGCCGATGTTGAGCACGTTCCCGATCTTGTTTCCCTCGGCATCGAAATATTTCGTGAAGATGGCTATATTGTAGGTGAAGTTCACGAAGTAGTTCGTGCTTTCGTTGAGCATGTAGCGGGCGGCGAAGATCGTCTCCGGATTGGCGTCCTTGTCTTTCGGCGAGAAGGCGTCCGCAAACTTCGCATTGTAGCTGTAGTGCGGCTCGACCTCTTCGAGGGCAGCCTTCGCCGCCTGCAGATCACCGGCCGGATCGGGCGACAGGACACCCGTGCCCCCGATGGGCTTCACCTTTGCACCCCAAAGGTAGACCTCGGCCTTCAGACATTGCGACGCCGCCTTGTTCCAGTAGCAGTTCGCTCCGTTGTAGTTTCCGTACTCCAGTCCGGCGTACATGTCGCACGACGTGTCGATGTCCTTGCGGATGAAGTTCCAGGTCTCCTGCTCGCTTGCGCGTTTCTTGTTGAGCGTGGTCAGGTCGCCCGTCTGCAGCACGTCGGGTTTGTCGCAAAGCGGCACCCCGCCCCACGTGCGCAACAGGTGGAAGTAGTAGAACGCCCGCAGACCATACAGTTGGCCAAGATAGGTCTTCCGCGTCTCGTCACGCAGAAAGTCGCACTCGCCGGAGATCTTCTCGATGGCGTGGTTGATCTGGTAGATGTCCATGTAGAAATCTCCCCAGTTCGTCAGGCAGGGGTTCGAAACCGAAAGGTTGTTGCTCACGGCTTCGAGGTTCGAAGCCGCTTCGCCGGTCGAGGTGACAGCCTCGGTAGAGAGCGTTCCGCCGCGCAGTTCGCCCATGACCATGATCGTCTCCATCTTCTCCTTCAGGCGGTAGTGGAGGCCGATCATGAAGCGTTCGCACTGCTCCTCGGTGTTCCAGTAGTTGTTGATCGAATATTGGTCGATGGGCCCCAGCTCCAGGGCGTTGCAGGCTCCCATGAGCAGGCCGGAGAGGGCCAGTATGATATTTCGAATGGTTTTCATGGTCGATTCGTCTAAACGGTCGTGGAATTAGAAGGTTGCCTGGATCCCGAAGAGCACCGTGCGCGGAATGCCGTATCCGCTTTCGTCATCGGCTCCGTATTCCGGGCTGTAGAGCGACGATTTCGTCAGATAGAAGAGGTTCTGACCCGTCACGGAGAGTGTCAGACGCTTCATCCGGATCGCTTTGCAGATCTTGTCCGGCAGCGTGTAGCTCAGCGTGATGTCGCGGGCACAGAGATAGCTGTTGTTATCGTAGAAGATGTCGCTTACGCGGTAGTTGTTCCGGTATTTGTTGTCGGCGTACATCAGGATCGGGTACGTGGCGTCGGGGCGCTGCTCCGACCAGGTATCCTTGCTCTCCTTGATCGTGTTAAAGGTTCCCTGGAAGAGTCCCATGTACCAGCGCTTGCGCGAATTGACCGCCACGTAGTCCAGAGCATAGTCGAACTTCGCATAGAGTTCGAGCCCCTTCCAGGCTACCGAGAAGTTGAGTCCTCCGATCCAGTGGGGAATCAGATTGCCCATGTAGACGCGGTCGTACTGGTCGATGACCTGGTCCCCGTTCACGTCATAGAACACTGCGTCGCCCGGCTGCAGCAACTGTCCTTTCTGCTGCTCCTCGGCCGTCAGCGTCGCCCAGATCCCCGGGCCATAGATCGTACCGCCGGCCGGCGTCACGTCCTTGTACCAGGCGTAGCGTTCGAGGTCCTTGTTGCTGCGGATGATGTCCGTCATGCGGAAGGCATAGGCAGCACCGTACTCCTGTCCCTCCTGTTTGCCACCGACCCAGATCAACTCGCCGGTATGCGGGTCGTAGACCTGCTCGCCGCCCTGACGGTTGTTCTCATTGCCGTTATCGGGCAGTTGGAGGATCTTCGACCGCATGTAGGTCGCATTCACGCCCATGCGGACTACCCAGTCCTTGCTCTGGTAGAGCGTAGCGTCGAGTTCGAGTTCCAGACCACGGTTGCGCACCTTGCCGTTGTTCGTGTACTGCGAACCCACACCGCTCGAACTGGGGTAGGGCACCGTCGCCAGCAGATCGGAAGTTACCTTGTTATAGACACCGACCGAGGCGCTGAGCCGGTTCCAGAAGACTGCTTCGAGGGCTACGTCCACCGAGGTGGTCTTCTCCCACGTCAGATCCGGATAGGGCAGTTTGTTGATCAGAATACCGTATGTACCGTTGTAGTTGCCCGTCTTGCCGTAGTTACCCTGCAGGTCATAGGCCCCCGAGAGAATGTTCACGTTACCGTTCTGTCCGAAGCCGGCCCGGAGCTTGAGGCTCGACAGCCAGTCGTAGGTGTCGCTCATGAAATCCTCCTTGTGGATGTTCCATGCGGCGCTGACTCCCGGGAAGAAGCCCCACTTGTTGTTCACCAGCTTCGAGTAACCGTCGTAGCGCGCCGAGAACGAGACGAGATATTTTCCCTGATAGTCATACATGACGTTCCCGAAGAACGACATGCTGCGTTCGCGCACGTGCGTCGAGTTCATCGAGATCTTAGCGATGTTCGCCTCCTCGGTCTTGTCGAAATAACCCAGGCTGATGAAATCGTCGGAATCGGCCCCCTGACCGTAGGCGTTGAACCCGAAATTGTACTTGTCATAGTATTCGTAACCCGCAATGACGTTCAGGTTGTGGTCGCCCCACGAGTTTTCGTAGCCAAGGATCGCGTTGTAGGTCTGCGTCACGCCCCGGGCATAGCTGTCCGAACGCCCGCGGTCTTCGTTCCAGATGCCGGGCTTGGAGAGATAGGCCTTGTTCGACTTCTCGACCTCGGTCATGTTCATGTAGAGCATTCCGTTGAGCTTGAGCGAGAGGTGCTTCGTGAGGTTGAACTTCAGACCCTGGTTGAACGTGAAGCGGTAGTTGGTGTGACGACGGTAGAAGAAGTCCCGGGCGGCGTCCCAGTTGCCGTTTTCCCAGTTCGTCGTACAGATAATCTCCTCGCCGTCAAGGTTGTACTGACGCATGGTCGGAGGTGCCGAGTACATGATACCGAAGAAGTTCTTCTCTCCTCCGCTGATATAGTCCGAAACCCCGAGTTTGTCCGACTGGCTGAAGTTGAACGATGAGGTGGATTCAAGCCACGGCGTGATCTTGTAGGAACCGTTGCCGAGCATCGAGATGCGCTTGTATCCAGAGATCACCGGGAAACCCTGCTCGTCGTAATAGCCGATGCTGGCGTAATACTTGCCGCGGTCGTTGCCGCCCGATGCCGAGACGTTGTAGTCCTGGGTAATGGCCACGTCACGCACCGAGGCATCTCGCGAAGAGAATTCATTGTAGATGATCGTCTTGCCCGTGATCGGGTCGACCATGCTCTTGTAGCCCTGGTCGAGCAGGAAGGCATTCTCGTCGGTGAGGAACATCGTGCTGTAGACACCCTCTGACGAAACGTTGCCATCCGCTTCATAGACGTTGCCCGTGCCGTAGGGGCCCGGGGCCGAAAGCGAGGCCGTATTTCCCGAACGATAGGCCGCCAGTCGCAGGTAGTAGAGGTAGTCGTCGGCCGCAAGGAACTCCGAAGTATTACGCAGGTAGCTCAGACCCACTTTGGCCTTGAAGGAGATCTCGGCCATGCCGCGTTTGCCCTGCTTGGTGGTTACCAGCACCACACCCGCGTTGGCTTTCGCACCGTAGAGTGCCGTAGCTGCGGCGTCTTTCAGGATCTCGATCGACTCAATATCGTTGCTGTTGATGTCCGAGAGGTCCGGCTTCTGGATGCCGTCAATCACGTAGAGCGGCGTACCGCTGCCGTCGAGAGCCGCACCGCCGCGGATGACGATCGAGGGCGACGAACCGGGCTGTCCGGTCGTTGTGGAGATGCGCGTACCCGTAACGCTTCCCGAGAGGGCCTGCAGCACGTTGCTGTGGGCGCCGCGCTCCAGTACTTCGCTCGAAACCTTCGAGATGGCTGCCGTCAGTTTGTCCTTGGTCACCGTCTGACCGTATCCCGTGACGATTACCTCGTTGATATTGAGCGTGTCCTCCTGCATCGTGACGTTGATCTGCGAGCGGTTGCCCGTCGTCTGATCCTGCCCGATGTATCCCAGGCAACTGAACGTCAGGACTGCATCCGACCCTTCGACCGTCAGGGTGTAATTGCCTTCGCTGTCGGAGATCGTACCGTTGGCCGTACCCTTTTCGATGACGGCCACGCCAACCACCGGATTCCCCGACGAATCGAGAATCCGTCCCGAAATTCGGACCTGTCCTTTGGCCGCCACGTCAACCGACACGAACAGGCATATCGCTGTCAATACAGCGGTTATCAACCGTATGATGTTTTTCATAATCGTATGTGCTTTATTGTTCGAACCAGTAGTCGTAATCCGTGATTTCCTTCGGGCAGATGATCAGGTCGAGACGCATCCATCCCGCCGGACGCTGGGCGTTCAGCGTGAAGCCCTGTTCCGGTCCGGCTTCGAAGACGATGGCCAGACGTCCGTCTTGAAGCAGCGTCATGTCGGAGTATCCCGACGCCAGGGTATAGAGCTCCTGTTTGCGCGTCCAGGCACTGCCGCCCACAGCACTGCGGAAGAGCGTCAGACCGCTGCGGTTGTCGTTGGTTTCGGTCCGCACGCCACCCTTCGGGCCGCAGTAGAAGACCATGTTGTTGCCTGTCCCGAGGACGCTGGCCTGACAGCCGCCCGAGACGATCGGCAGCGAATTGTCGATCATTGCCGGAGACCAGCTCTCGCCGCCGTCGACCGACGTGGTCGTATAACGCGATTCGCCCTGGCGCAGATTCAGATAGAGACGGTTGACTCCCGATTCGGCAATCTGACTTTCGGCTCCGTTCGTCGAGGCTCCGTAGGTCCACGTCTTGCCGTGATCGTCGGAATAGATGGCATAACCCGTATTGCGGCTGCCGTTGCTCTGGCGCGTAATGACCACCAGACGCCCGGCGTGCTGGCCTTCGCGGATCGTAATGCCGTGGCCCGGGCCGAAACCGCCGCTGTAAAATCCCGGGACGATAATCTCCGCCGAGACATCCTTCGGAGAGCTCCACGTCACACCGTTGTCGGTCGAGGAGATGCGGAAAGCCCGGTTCTTGGTGGCGTCCGTATCGAGTTCGTTCCAGCGCGTGCAGAAGAGGAAGATCTCACCGGTCTGCTCATCCACCACCGGCGTGGGATCCATGTAGGCGAACGATCCGTCGTTGATGCTGCCCGTCAGGTTCTGGGCCTGACTCCAGGTCTTGCCATCATCGGTGCTGCGACGCACAACGATATCGGTGTAGCTCTTGTCGCGCCACGACTCATGACGCCACTCGCAGAAAACCAGCAGCGAACCGTCCCGGGCCGTTACGATCGACGGAATGCGGTAGACATCGGCATTGGTGCCGGCCTGACAGATCGTCGTCCGGGTCACGTTGCTCAGTCCGACGCTGCCGCCGGTTCCTTCGGGTCCCAGGTCGGGCATCAGTGGGGTAGTGACCTCCGGGCGGGTGATCTCCTCCGAGCACGACATCGCCAAAAGCGGGAGGCTCGAAAGGGTGATTATGAGGTTCAATCCGATTAAGTAGTTTTTCATGGTTATTTTTCGTTTGGGGTGAGAATTTCGTCGTAGAGCCGAGTGGCGATCAGCATCATCCGCGGAATGTGGAACGGACCTTTGAAGAGGTTGCCTTTGGCCGGTTGCGCAACCGTGCCGTCACGGTGGAGATAACCGTACCACTCGCCGAAGACCGGGTCGGGGAAGGCTCCGAAGGCGTATTCGAAGGCCCGGCGGTGCATCTGCAGGTACTTTTCGTTGCCCGTGGCCTGCCAGGCATAGAGTGATGCGAGGATCGTCTCGCACTGCGGCCACCAGAACTTCATGTCCTGCGAATAGTCCTGCGGCGGGAAGTGCTTGCAGTCGCGGAAGTTGATCATTCCGCCATAGGCCTCGTCCCAACCCCAGTCCCAGGCCCAATCGATGATCGTCGTAGCCATCTCGACCAGCGCGGGGTCCCAACCCCGTTTGCGGGCGATGTCGAGGATGAACCATCCGGTCTCCATGCAGTGCCCGGGATTGATCGTGCGGCCGATTCCCGTGTCGATGAATTCGCCCTGCGGACCGACGCACTCCAGAATGGTCCGGTACTCTTCGTGCATGAAGTAGCGCTTCAGTTCGTCGATCGAGCGGTTGATCTGTGTCTCCAGAGCAGGGTCGTCGCTGACCTGCCCGACGACGTTCGCTACGTTGATGAGCAGCATCGTGATCGAATGCCCTCGGGCCTCGAACCGATATTTCGGTTCGAGGAATCCGGGCGTATCCAACATCGTAAGAATGCGTTTGAAGAGCGCCACCGCCTTCTCCGCATAGCTGCGGTCATTGGCGGCCAGGGCGTATTCGGCCATGGCCATCGCCGCGAAACATTCCGAGAAGACATAGCGGCGTTTCTGAATCGGTTGTCCGTCGGCCGTGACGGAGAAGAACATGTGTCCGTCCTCGTCGAAACAGTGGGTTTCGAGGAAGTCGATGGCGGATTTCGAGGCTGTGAGCCATTCGGGATGGCTCCGGTCGAAGAGGCTGGCGCAGGCGGCGATGTAGCCGAACCGTCCCTGGAACCAGACCGATTTGGTCGGATCCATCAACGTTCCTTCGCGGTCGAGGCAGGTATAGATGCCTCCGTTGCGGGTGTCGAGGCCGTGTTCCATCCAGAAAGGAAGAATGTTGCCGACCAGGTCCGAGGCACAGCGCTCCCGGCACTTCTGCAGATAAGTCAGATTTTCAGCAGTCATGATTTCGGTTATTTGATCTTTTCACACCGTACATTGTGTCCATAGGAGGCATAGGCCTTCTCCATCGAGACGAAGTTGTTCCAGTCGAAGTGCATCCGGCAGGCCTGGAAGCTGTTGCCCGAGGACATCATTGTCGTTGTCCAGTAGTATCCATAGGTTCCGGTCCGGTCGAAGGGGAAGAAGTTGTCCGCCTTTTCGTAATAGACGAGACCTCCGGCCGGAAGCTTTGTGATTGTTGTGCGGGTCTCGTCGCAGTAAAGTTGAAGCCCGGCTTGATCATCACGGTAGGTTGCGGCATTCAGTACCCGGTGCGTAAGACTCTTCAGTGTACCTCCGGCCATTGCCGAAGTAACTCCCGTCATGGCATAGGGATTCATCACCCGGTAACCCGGAGGACAAGGATCGTAGATGGTCTTGTGTCCGAGATCGTTGGTCTCGATACCGCAGATCGGGAGTCCCCACAGATCGTGAGCCGTTTCTTCCATCCAGAAGTGGTTGTCCGCTCCTGAGACGAAAGCCATCGGATACTTCGCAATGTCGCTCCGCGAAAGTTTCTGGTCCACATGGGTCCATGCGGCGGCCGACGAGAACGACGAAGCTTTCGTCATGGCATCCAGCTCCTTGTTCTGGCTGTCGTAGGTCGGAGCCGCGACACGGCTCTGGCTGCTCGAATTGTCGGCCCCAATGAAAGGATCCTTGCGGCCCCACTGGTAGTGCAAACCGTGCGATTCGTTGGTTCCCGATTCGCTGAAGTCTGCCGTAGTCAGGGCCCCGAGGTTGCGGTCCATGAGTTGCGGATCGCGGTAGGAGGAGTATTGGGCGGCATCGGCGTGTACGGTCCAGGTTTGGAGATGGGCATCAAGATCGGCGTCCGTCACCCAGATATGCCAGCTCCAAAGGATATCTCCGGAGGCTCCGGCTTCACTATAAACGGCAATCACGGCATTTCCGGCGGTCAAAGTTCCTCCTTCGGCTTCCCCATTAAGCGTAAAGTAGACGTAACCGTTCCGCAACTTGACGTTGCTGACCAGATCGGGAGCCGTCTGCCAGAGCACCTGGGCCGATTTCGGATCAAGACGCGTCGGCGTAATACCCGGAGCCATGCCGTCGTTGGTGGTGTATCCCGGAACGGCCGGGGTCGTATAACCGTTGCCCATCACCGTGGCCGGGAACTTGTAGGTCACGCCCGGCTGGGACGCTATGTAGCAGTTGGCCGTTTCACGTTCTCCTGCAGGATCGGGTTTGCTCAGATCGATGGCATCGTCGTCGACAACGGTGGCGTCGAATTCATCGACGGAAAGTTCCGTTGCTGCGGCCAGCGTGTGCGTGCCGCTCAACAACAGATTCCCTTCCGTTTCACTGGCAAGGGTGATTTCGAATGTGCAGGGCGAAGTTGCCGCCACTTCGGAGGCTGCCAGCATATAGGCGCTTACTCCCTCTTCCGACATCGGAAGGCTCGGCAGATTGATCGTTACCTTGGAGGCCTGCCCGGCGGTAAATTCATGGTCTCCGGTTGCCAGATCGAAGGTATAGTCTCCTGCCAGTACCTGATCGGCCTGCGCTTCGATCGAGACTTGCTCGACAGTCCAGCCGGAGGTGTAGTTCGAGGATTGAATATGGATCTCCACCGGCTTGAGCATCGACTTCATCATCACCGCTACCGGCGTGTTCTTCTCTGTCGGAGTGCTCTCCACAAGCCCGTAGGTCAGATTGTAGCGGGCAAGATAGTCGGCCGAAGTGCCGGTTTGCGCATAGGTCGTCGGGAGAGTTCCCCGGATGACCGTCGACGTGTTCGATTCATCGTAAGGGGTGTACAGCGCAAACTTGTGGGTGCCGCTCTGCCATTCGAGATCGGTATAGAACAGGGCGGTTTCGCTCCCGGTCGAAGCTGCGGAGATGGAGAGCTTCTGATTGTTCGTGCCGGTCTGCTCGCAGAACAAACCGATCTGGCTGTCGGAATCCCAGATCGTCAGGCTTCCATCACTCTTCTCCGCCGTGCACGAAAACGAAATGCGATTCGTCCTGGGTGTCGAAAAATCCTGTTTGTAGGACTCTTCGCTGCAAGAGATCCCCAGCAGACAGGATGCTGCGACAAGGAGATAAAATTTGTTCATGGTTCGTAGTTTTAGGGGTTACCGTTTGTCAGAATTTGTTGCAACGTTCAAAGAAGCCGATTTCTCTCAGTTCGCGTATCATCGAGGCCTCTTCCTCGTCGGTCATATTGCGGAACGGAACCCGGTTTTCACCCAGATCCAGTCCGATGAGTTTCATGATCCGCTTGCCGCCGACGATGTTGCCCCGGTAGTTGCAGATGACGTTGATGACCGCCTGCGAGAAGTTTTGTTTCTCTCGTGCCGTCTCCAAATCGCCTCGCTCCCAAGCCTCAATGATCCCTACCAGTTCCCGGCCGTTGTAATTCGTCGTGCCGCCGATACCGCCCTGGGCTCCGCCCTGTGCCAGGCTCGGAAGAATCGTCTCGTCCTGTCCATGCAGCATGTCATACTTCCCGTTGCCGTAAAGGCGGCACTGGTTATACTCGTAGAGGCTCTCGAACGTATATTTGATGCCGGCGAAATTGTTGATCCGTCCATCCACGGCTTTCAGCAGTTCTACCATCGGCAGATAGGCGCCGTTGAAGGCCGGAATATGGTAGTAGTAGAAAGGAAGCGTCGGGGCCGCATGGCAGATCGCCTCGCAATACTTGACCAACTCTTCGATCCGGCCGATCTTCGGGAAAGGAGGTGCCATCGCACCGATGCCCCAGGCGCCGATCTCAGCAGCATGAGTCGCCAATTTCACACTCTCGCGCAGGCAGCAGCTGCCTACGTGCACGATCACCTTGAAGCCTTCGGGAACCGAAGCAACCCACTTCTCGGCCAAAACCATACGCTCTTCGGTCGTCAGCATGTAGCCCTCGCCCGAGGAGCCGTTGATGAAGACGCCTTTCAGACCGTTCTTGTGCAGCATCGCAGCATACGCCGGGATGGGTTCGAAATTCACATCTCCGTTCCGGTCAAACGGCGTGAACGGGGCGTCGATCAATCCTTTGATTTTTTCCATATTAAAAAGAGATTTGAAATTGTTTAAATGTCAACCCAGAACAAAACTATGTAATATTTCAAATAGTGCAAAATATTTTTTTTAATTAGATTAATAAAAATTAATCTTTTTTAATTGAAGCTCATCACACCCCAATGAATATACACATAATTAATTGTATAATTGATATATACATACAATATATACAAGTTTACATCAGGGCAAACATGTTTATAATTATCAAATATATTGGAAATAATAACCAGGTTTTTATCAAGTAAATTAAATATAAGGAGCAATAGCACAAAGAATGCTAAAATGTTTTTTCCGAAAATTCATCAATGATTTACATAGCCTGCAACTGTTCATCCTTCAAGTTTTTCACAATATAGGAGAGGAGTATGGACCAACCTTTTCCCTCGGCAAGGAGCAAGTCACCACAGAGCGGCTGCATGGACCAAAACAACTGCTCCTTCACATTTACGATCACTTGAGAAATACGGTCCGACTACACCTTCTTGGGCAACACTTGCCGGAGAGCTTGCCAAACGACATGTCGCCACGACTTTTGCTCATCGGAGCGGAGATCCTACGAAGGAGATCCAGAGGATGATCTTTACTCTGGAGAGGCATACGTTCAAGGCCTCGCAGGCGAACCATAAGGTCAACCAGGCCGGCTGACACAACGGATCGAGCAGAACCGCTTCCGACAGGCGATGATCGAACGGAGATCCAATCTTCGTGCGGGGAGGGGTGATGGACGAGACCGCCTGCAGATGGCGTGGGTTTATCGGAGTGATCCCGAGACTGGGTGGAGGACGGGAGATACACGATGCGACGCATGGACCGGGACCAGATCGAGGCGGGTGCCCTCTGAAGCTTAAAACTTCCCGTTTGTTTCGCGCAGCCTTGCCTCGGGCCGGCATTTACAGTCCGCAAGATTCTTTTGCATCAAGATAAAATACGATGCAAATCAATGAGTTAATCGCTTATTCGGTAGACGGTTCGGCCCTCGGAAAAAGTCCTCCGATTTGGACACTCGCAGCCGGTTGTCTTTTGCTTTCTCATGCAGACGACCCAAAAACAAAAAGCCTTGTAAACTATTCGTTTACAAGGCTTTCATTCGTTTCGACAGGCCTTGGGCTTTGTTGCTGCCCTTCTCTGGCCCCTCTCTGGCAGTGCGTAGGGGGGGGGCATTCGCCCACACCAGAAAGATTATCAGCAAGATACGCGATTACAAAACGTTGTCCACCGATTAGGTGTCTTCACAATCGCATCGAATTACATCTTGCTTGCCTTGTGCTCTTTTACGATATAAAAGTAATCGTTTTTTCGGAAAAAAGCAACTGCTGCTATCTTGGTGCGCAGGTGTAAGAAGTGCAGCCCACTGACCTTGCGGTAGCGGGCTGCGGTGTCTGTATGATGTCACCGGGCACAATACTCCCGCCCGGAATGGGAGTTCCTTTCTTTATTGGGGTTATACTTCGGTTAT
>CALUJN010000032.1 GCA_944320985.1 uncultured Alistipes sp.
CAATGTCGAGGATCTGGCCGCCATGGATCCCTCGTCGCCGTTGTGCGACCGGCTGCGGCTGACTCCCGAACGTATTGCGGCCATTGCCGCCGACATGGAGTCGGTGGCCGCACTCCCTTCGCCGCAGGGCGAAACGCTGGCCGCCTGGAGTCGTCCCAACGGGATGACGATCCGCAAGGTGCGCGTACCGTTCGGGGTCGTGGGGATGATCTGTGAGGCGCGGCCCAACGTCACGGCCGATATCTTTTCGCTCTGCATGAAGACGGGCAACGCCTGTGTGCTGAAGGGGGGCAGTGACGCCCGCCGCTCGAACGAGGCGATCGCCCGTTCGTTGCATGAGGCGCTCCGCCGCACGGGAATTGCTCCGGAGTCCTTCACGCTGCTGCCGTCGGACCATGAGGCGGTGAGGGAGCTGCTCAACGCCGTGGGGTATGTCGATGTGGTGATCCCGCGCGGCGGTGCGGGGCTGATCCGCTTCGTGCGTGAGCACGCCCGGGTTCCGGTGATCGAGACCGGAGCGGGGATCGTGCACACCTATTTCGATGCGGCGGGTGATGTGGAGAAGGGGCGCCGGGTGATCTGCAATGCCAAGACGCGCCGTGTGAGCGTCTGCAACGCCCTGGACTGTCTGATTGTCCACCGTGAACGCCTCGGGGATCTGCCGGAGCTCTGCGCGCCGCTGGCCGAGCGTCACGTCACGCTGTATGCCGATCCGGACTCCCGGGCCGCTCTTGCCGGGCACTATCCCGCCGAACTGCTGCTGCCGGCGAGCGACGAATCCTACGGCACGGAATTCCTCGACTACAAGATGGCCATACGCAGCGTCTCGTCGCTGGACGAGGCGCTTGCCCATATCGCCCGCTACTCGTCCCGGCACAGCGAGGCGATCATTACGGAGGATCCGCAGGCTGCGGAGCTCTTCACCCGGCGGGTCGATGCGGCGTGTGTCTACGTGAATGTCTCGACGGCCTTCACCGACGGCGGACAGTTCGGATTCGGGGCCGAAGTGGGGATCTCAACGCAGAAACTCCACGCACGGGGACCCATGGGACTTCCGGAGCTGACCACCTACAAATACATCGTTGCCGGAGAGGGGCAGATCCGCGAATCGTAACCGTTCGGATAAAAAATCCCACTTTTCGGGTAAAAAATGGAACGATCCGTAATCATTTTTTACATATATTTGCATATCTGTAAAATAATGCCTACATTTACTTATGATTCGTGAACTTTTCTACGTGGGATTGGGCGGAGCCGTCGGCAGCATGGCCCGTTATGTGCTCTCGACGTGGATGCTCGGAGGCCGCCTCCTGCTGGGTTTTCCCGCGGGAACATTCACGGTCAATGCGGTGGGATCGTTCGTGATCGGTTATCTGCTTCAGAGTCTGACCTCCCCGACCTGGGGGTGGCTGCTGGTTACGGGATTTTGCGGCGGTTTTACGACCTTCTCGACCTTTTCGGCCGATACGATGCGACTGCTCCGGGCCGGAGACTACGGACCGGCAGCCCTCTATATGTTGTTGAGTGTGGGCGTGTGCCTCGCCTTCACGGCGCTGGGGCTCTGCCTCGGTTCGCAGACGAAGAGTTAGAGGCTCCGACGATGATCGAATTAAAACTTAAACGATAACGCATTATGGTAATTCTTGTATTGAACTGCGGCTCTTCGTCGATCAAGTATCAGGTGATCGACATGACGGCCGCATCGGGCAAACTGCTCGCCAAAGGCCTCGTGGAGCGCATCGGACTCCCGGAGGGGGATCTTACGCACAAACCCGTCGGCAAGACGCCGTTCGAGTTGCATCAGGCCATTCCCGACCATACGACGGGTATCAAACTGGTGCTCGATGCCCTGACAAACCCCGAACACGGAGTCATCGCTTCGCTTGATGAAGTAAAGGCCGTCGGCCATCGTGTGGCTCACGGCGGCGAATACTTCCCGGCCAGCTGCATCGTCACCGAGGATGTCAAGGCGAAGATCCGCTCGCTGTGCCAGATCGCCCCGCTGCACAATCCGGCCAGCCTCGAGGGAATCAATGCCGTGGAGAAGGTCCTCCCGGGCACGCCGCAGGTGACGGTCTTCGACACGTCGTTCCACCAGACGATCCCGGCCGTGAACTACATGTACGCCCTGCCTTACGAATATTACGAAAAGTACCGCGTCCGCAAGTATGGCTTCCACGGCACGAGCCACAAGTATGTGGCCCGCGTGGGTGCCGAACTGGCCGGTCTGGATTTCGAGAATGCGAAGATAATCACCTGCCACATCGGAAACGGAGGCTCCGTCACGGCCGTGCTCAACGGCAAGTCGTTCGATACGTCGATGGGCTTCTCGCCGCTCGACGGTCTGGTCATGGGAACCCGCTGCGGACAGGTTGACGCCAGCGCCATCACCTTCATCGGCGAGAAGGAGGGGATGAGCTACGCCGAACTCGAAACGATGATGAACAAGAAATCGGGTGTGTTCGGAATGACGGGCATCTCGAGCGACATGCGCGACATCGACCGTGCTTATGAAGCGGGCAACGAACGGGCCATCCTGGCGCGTGACATGTACTATCGTCGGATCAAGAAGTTCGTCGGAGAGTACGCTGCCGAGATGGGCGGTGTGGATCTGATCGTCTTCACGGGCGGTGTGGGCGAGAATTCGGGCGAAATGCGTGCATCGGTCTGCTCCGGGCTGGAATTCATGGGCGTGCACTTCGACGAGGAGGCCAACAAGGGGGCCCGGGGCGTGAACAAACTGCTCTCGAAGGCCGATTCGAAGGTCAAGGTCGCCGTGATCGCTACGGACGAGGAGCTGATGATCGCCACCGACACCTACAACCTGGTCAAATAATTACGCAAACAACGGATAACCAATTCCATAAAATCTTAGAATCATGATTCAGCATCTTACCGAGATCGTCGAAGAGGCGAGAAAACGGGGTAAAAAACGTCTTGCCGTGGCATACGGACAGGATTCGCACACGCTGGCTGCGGTCTACGAAGCCTACAAGGAGGGACTTGTCGAGCCGACGCTCTTCGGCGACAAGACCGTGATCGAACAGGTCTGCGCCGAGAACAACCTCGACATCAAGGCCTTCAATATCGTCAACGAGCCCAACGACATGAAATGTGTGCAGCAGGCCGTGGCGGCTGTCGTGGCCGGCAATGCCGACGTCCTGATGAAGGGTCTGGTCTCGACGGACAAGTACATGCGCGGGATTCTGAACAAGGATGCGGGGCTCTTCCCGCCCAAAGGGGTGCTGAGCCACGTCTCGATCATCGAGATGCCCTGCTACCACAAACTGCTCATCATTTCCGACGTGGCGGTCATTCCGCTTCCGGACTTCAAGCAGAAGATGAAGCAGATCGGTTATCTGGCCCAGACGGCCAAACTGCTGGGTATCGACTGCCCGAAGATCGCCTGCATCGCTCCTTCGGAGCAGGTTCTCCCGAATGTCATCTCCTCGACGGAAGGGGCTCTCCTGGCCAAGATGGGCGACCGCGGACAGCTGGGCAATGTCGTCGTTGACGGACCGCTTTCGCTGGATGTGGCTCTTTACAAGGAGGTTGCCGAGCACAAGAAGGTTAAGGGCTCGTCGGTGGCCGGAGATCCCGACTGCCTGTTGTTCCCCAACCTGGAGTCGGCGAATGTCTTCTTCAAGAGCACGACGCATCTGTGCGGCGGCGAGCTGGCTGCCATGGTGATGGGTACGAACGTGCCGTGCGTGCTCACCTCGCGCGGAGACTCCAGCCGGACGAAACTCTATTCGATCGCATTGGCCTGCCTGGCGGTAAAGCAATGATCTTTGCGGCCGGAGAGCCGCGACCCAACCTTTTTGAACCGAGAACCTTATGAGCTACCATATTCTGGCAATAAATCCCGGCTCAACATCCACGAAGGTCGCTCTTTACGAGGAAGAGCGGCCTTTGTTGGATTTGACGCTGCGTCATTCGACAGAGGAGCTGCAACGCTTCACCGACGTGATCGACCAGCTGGACTGGCGTCGGGGTTTGATCCTTTCGGCACTTCGCGAGGCGGAGTTCCCGCTTCGGAATCTTTCGGCGGTCATCGGCCGCGGCGGACTGATCCGCCCGATTCCGGCGGGTGTCTATGAAGTGAATGCACGCATGCGTTACGACCTGCGCAATGCGGCGATGAAACACGCCTGCAACCTCGGCGGACTGCTCGCGGCCCAGATCGCGCACATGGCCAAGGTGAAGGCCTACATTGCCGATCCGCCGGTCGTCGACGAGATGGACGATACGGCCCGGATTACGGGCATGCCGATGTGCCCGCGCAAATCGGTCTTCCATGCCCTGAACCAGAAGGCCACCGCACGCCTGCACTGCGCGAAATGCGGCCTGACGTACGAGGAGACGAATCTTATCGTGGCACACATGGGCGGCGGTATTTCGGTCGCCGCGCACCGGCAGGGGCGCATCGTGGATGTGAACAATGCGTTGGATGGTGACGGACCCTTTGCTCCGGACCGCGCCGGAAGCATTCCGTCGAGTGAGTTGATCAAGATCTGCTTCTCGGGACAATACTCCCGGGAGGAGCTGCTGAAGTTCATCTCGAGCAAAGGGGGACTGGTCGCCTACCTGGGAACAAACTCCGTGATTCAGGTGATGGAACGCATCGCTCAGGGAGACCAACGGGCCCGGAAAGTGCTCGATGCCATGTGTTACAACATCTCGAAGCAGATTGGAGCCATGGCTGCGGCCCTGGAGGGCCAGGTTGCGGGAATCCTCCTGACGGGAGGCATTGCCTACAACGAACCGGTTGTGGAGTACATCCGCAGTCACTGTTCGTTCATTGCCCCCGTGACGGTCTATCCCGGAGAGAACGAACTTGAAGCCCTGGCACAGAATGCATTGGTTGTGCTGCGGGGGATCATTACACCGAAGGTCTACCTGTAGTCTCCTTACGGGAGGAAGGACGAGGAGAAGGGTAGCGAAAGGATGAACGGAAAAGGGGTAGGGCCGGAAAAAGAGGGGGTCCCTCTCCTCCGGAAACGACGAAAACAAAACTGGGATCGCCTACGATTTGTGGGCGATCTGTTTTTTTACGATATCGCAAACCTCGCGAAAGGCTTCGAGCCGGAACAGTGCCGAAAGTCCTCCATAAAAGAGCACTCCGACGACAACCTCGGCCAGAAGACGCAGAACGGCATCCCCCGGAATGACCAGGGCCACCCCGCGTACGACGATCCACATTCCTGCGGAGAGGAGCGTAATGGGCAGCAGGGTGCGTAGAAAACGCGCGGTCGTAAGTTCCGTGAAACGAAGCGTTGCCCAGAAATTGATTCCCATTTCACAGGCTGCGATGGCGACCAGCCCCCATACGACGGCCATTACGCTCCGGGGAATCGTCACGGCGAAGACCACGGTCATCAGCACCTTCTTGAGGATCTCTAGTCGGACGATCAACGGCCCCCGGGACTTGACCTTGAGGATGTTGCAGGCCACCAGCGCTATGGGGTAGAAGACGCCGGAGAGGCATACGACCTCGAAAAAGGGAACCGTAGGCATCCACTCCTCGCCGAGGAAGACGGCGAACATGTCGTGTGCCACGGCAGACATGCCGAGCATGATGGGGAACATGACGTATGCCACGACCATGACGACCTGGCGGTAACTTTCAGCGAATTTCGGCGCATCGTCGCCGATGCGTGCCAGGGCCGGGAAGGTGACGGCCTGCACGGCCTGCATGCCGGTCGTTGCGGGCATGTCCTTGATCTTGACGGCCTGGTCGAAGGAGCCGAGCGTGGCCGGAGAGTAGAGCCTTCCGAGGAAGAACTGCGGGATCTTGTTGTAGAAGTTGGAGATCAGATCGGTGGTCATGAGGCTGCAACTGAAGGGCGCCATCTTCCAGAGAGGCCTCCAACTGCAGCGCCCGCGCGGTCTCCAGTCGCTCAGACTCCACAGCACGACGGCCCGGACGACGGCGGCCAGTACCCGTTCGACGACCAGCGCCCAGATTCCCCATCCCGCCAGTGCGAAGGCAATGGCGGCCAGACCGCCGATGAGCGACGAGAAGAACGTCACCTTCGAAAGCAGTGCGAAGCGGAACTGCCGGATGAAGATGGCGTTCTGCACGGCGCACAGCGCACTCAGGGGGATCAGCAGGAAAAAGACCGGAGCGATGCGTGCGATTTCGGGCATGTCGTACCAGCGGGCCGTCAGCGGGGCCAGGGCAACCAGAACGACATAGAGCAGAACGGCCGTTACGATATTGAAGACGAAGACCGATTTGTAGTCGCAGGCCCGGGGCCTGGCCAGCCGGATGAGACTCTGCGAGAAGCCTCCGTCGACGATGACGAGCAACACGGAGAGCACGGCCGAAGGGATCGAGATGAATCCCAGAATGTCGCGGGTCAGCAGCCGCAGGATCACCAGACGTACGGCCAACGTAAGGAGCATGGTTCCGATCTTCTCGGCCATGCTCCATGCAACGCCCTGGGCAACCTTCTCTCTGAGTTCGCCGGCCAACCTCTACGCGTTATGATGGGCCGTGATTTCGGCGTTTCGGCGCCGGATGTTCCGCACGTTGGAGAGTTCGACGTAGGAGGCCCCGCCGTCGGGTCCGAAGCTGCCTCCGACGATGGCCATCAGATCTTCGTCATCGAGCTTGCGGTACTGGTCGATGAACTCCAGCGCGTCGATCAGGAAGTGGTAGCGGTCTGAAAGCTCCTGGTTGCGGAGAATGGGGACCACGCCGTACGAAAGAGCCAGAATACGCTGGGCGTGGAGTGAGTAGCAGACGGCCATTACGGTTTTGCGGCCTCGGAAGGCAGCCAGGTAACGTCCCGTACGACCGGTTTTGGTGTCGAGAATGACGTACTTGACCGGCAGGTTCGTCGAGGCTCGCACGGCCGAACGCGCCAGCTGGGCCGTGATCTCGTGGTTCACCGAGACCATGTTCATGTCGATCATGGGCTGGAAATGGTCCTCGTCGCGTTCGATGGCTCGGGCTACGCGGGCCATCGTCTCGACGGCCTCGACGGGATAGTCGCCCATGGCGGTCTCGTCGCTCAGCATCACGGCATCAACCCGTTCGTAGATGGCGCTGGCCACGTCGCTGACCTCGGCACGCGTCGGACGCGGCGACTTGACCATCGAATAGAGCATCTGGGTGGCGATGATCACGGGGCGCTTGGCGCAGATGCACTTCTCGACGATGCGCCGCTGGGCGTTGGGAATGGCCTCGGCGGGAAGTTCCACCCCGAGGTCGCCCCGGGCAACCATGATGCCGTACGACGCCTCGATGATCTCGTCGATGTTGTCCAGACCCTCCTGGTTCTCGATCTTGGAGATGATCTTGATCTTGCTGCCGTGTGCATCGAGAATCGACTGTACGGCCTGTACGTCGCGGGCCGAGCGGACGAACGAATGGGCGATGAAGTCGACGTCGTTGCGTACGGCCCACTCGATGAAGCGGCGGTCCTTCTCCGTCACGGAGGGCAGATTGATCGAAACCCCCGGCACGTTGACACTCTTGCGCGAGCGCATGGCGCCGCCGACCACGAACTCGCAGTCGAGCTCTTCGTCGGTCTTGCCCAAGACGCGGATCTCGAGTTCTCCGTCGGCGATCAGCATGCGGGCTCCCACCGGGATGTCCCGGACGATCGAGGGGACGTTCATGTAGACAACCTTGCGGGTGGTGAGGTCCGAACCGTCCGAGCCCCGGACCGCAATACGGTCTCCGGCGCGGAAGTTGATGCTGTTGCCGTATTCGTCGGCGATCGTCGTGACGCGGATCTCGGGACCCTTCGTGTCGATCATGATCGGAATGGCGGGGTTGACACGGTGGACCGTCTCGACGATCTTCGTGGCGCCCTCCTCGGTGACATGGGCCGAGTTCACGCGAATGACATCCATCCCGGCATCGAAGAGTTTCTGGACGAACTCCTCGGTGCAGCGGAAATTCGACATGGTGGCGACGATCTTGGTTTTTTTCATGCGATACATAGTGGTACAGATTTTTTTGCGTTTATGGAAAGCGATTCCCGACTAACGGATCGGCTGCAGCAGCGCTTCGACACCCAGCCGGTAGGAGTCGAGGCCGAATCCCATGATCGAACCCTTGACCACAGGGGCCAGCATCGAAGTGTGCCGGAAGCCTTCGCGGGCGAGGATCGAGGAGATGTGAACCTCGACGACGGGAACCTGCACGGCGGCAATGGCATCGCGCAGTGCGACCGACGTGTGGGTGTAGCCTCCGGCGTTGAGGACGATGCCGTCGTAGACGCCGTCGGCCTGCTGGATGGTGTCGATGAGCACCCCCTCGTGGTTCGACTGCAAAAAGTCGAAATCGACGGCGGCGTAGCGCCCCTTGAGTTCTTCGAAGAAACTTTCGAAGCTTCGCGTGCCGTATACGCCGGGGTCGCGGCGACCCTGCAGGTTGAGATTCGGTCCGTTGAGAATCAGTATTTTCATCTATTGTCAGCTTTAAATGCCGGGGTGTGAAGCCCGGGGAATCCATTTCGGAGACAAAGGTAGTCATTTTCACCGAAAAATCGGTATCTTTGCCGCACAGCCACAGCAAAAACATGACCGAATTCGGATTCATTGAACAGATATGTCAACTTTTCGCCCCGCTCCCCGATCAGGGCTTCGAGGGGATCGGCGACGACTGTGCCGTTTTGCCGCTTGCCGGCGGCGAAGCGCTGGTCTTCACGACGGATCTGCTGACCGAAGGGGTGCACTTCCTGCGCCATGCCACAACGGCACGGGAACTGGGAGGCAAATCCCTTGCCGTAAATTTGAGCGACGTCGCCGCAATGGGGGTAAAACCCGTGGCGACGATGCTGTCGATTGCCCTGCCGCGCGATGCGACGCAGCAGTGGGCGCTGGAGTTCATGGAGGGCTATCGGGAACTTTCGGAATGCTTCGGTACGCCGCTTGTCGGGGGCGACACGACCCGTTCCGAATCGGGTATTACGATCAATGTCACGGCGATCGGCCGGGGGGCGTTGTCGCATCTCAAACGGCGCCGGGATGCACGTCCGGGCGATACGATCTTCGTGGCGGGAGAGCTCGGAGCTTCGGGTGCGGGGCTTCGGGAGATCCTTGCGGGGCGGTTCGATACGCCGCTGGCGGCCGTTCACCGCAATCCGAAGCCGCAGGTAGCCGAAGGGATCTGGTTCGGAGAACATCCCGAGGTGCATGCGATGATGGATCTTTCGGATGGTCTGGCGTCGGATCTGGGGCACATCCTCGAACTTTCGCACGCAGGGGCGGAGATTGATCTCGAACACATCCCGGTCGCCGCAGGCGCCGATCTGAAGACCGCAGCCTGCGGAGGCGAAGACTACAAACTCCTGCTGACGGCCGATGCCGCCTCGTCCGAACGGCTGGCCGCGGAGTTCCGGGAGCGGTTCGGGACGCCGCTTTATCCGATCGGCCGCATTACACGGGGCGAGGGGCTGACCTGGCTCCGGAACGGGCGTCCCGAGGTGCTCGACTGGCGGGGGTTTGAACATTATTAGAGTCTCCTGCCGTTCGGTGGGTCGGGGCCGTTTGTTCGGATTTTCTGTGGCTTGTCCGGGTTTTGTCCCTTTGGGAGCCGGAGTCTGTGGAGGGGTGGCCCGCCACGATGAATGATACCTTGCAAGAAGAAGGCCTCTCCGATGATCGGGGAGGCCTTCTTCTTGTGTGAGACGGATGCCGGGTTATTGGGCGAATCCGATCGAGAAAAAGGTCAGGGCATCGGGCAGGACCTTCTGCCAGTAACGCCACGAATGGCCTCCGTCCCGCATCCGATACTCTACCGGAATCCGGCGTTCGCGCATCAGGGAGTAGAACTCCACGTTGCTTTTCCAGAGAAAGTCGTCATCGCCGCAATCCACCCACCAGCGGACCGTGCGGACGGCTTCCAGCTCCTTGTCGGACATCCCGCGCAATCGGGCGACCGGAGAATTCTCCACCACGGAGTGCTGGAAGGCGTTGTCGTAGTTGCGCGGACCAGGAAAGAGATCCAGCAGTCCGCTCATCGAGCAGGCCGATCCGAACAGTTCCGGATGGCGCAGTGCGTATGCGGCCGTGCCGCCGCCGCCCATCGAGAGCCCGGCGATGGCCCGGTGCTGTTTGTCGCCGAGGATCCGGTAACGGCTCTCCATCGCCGGCATGAACTCCTCGAAGAAGAAGCGTTCGTAGGGCCAGCCCGGGACATCGAAGTAACCCATGTGTTCTCCCGTGTGGTTTTCGCCCTCGCCCGAAGCGTCGGGCATGATGATCACCATCGGGCAGGCCAGCCCTGCGGCGATCGCCTCGTCGGCGATCTGGCGCATGTTGCCCTTCTCGGGCCAGGCCGTGTGGGTGTCGCTGGCTCCGTGCAGCAGGTAGAGCACCGGATAGCGGCGCGTTGTGTCACGGTCGTAGCCGTCGGGCAGGTAGACCGTGCAGACCTTGTCGGCCTGGAGCAGTTCGCTGTGCAGCGTGACGGTTTCCAGACGGCTCCGGGCCGTCAGCGGGGCGATGACAAACAGGGTCATCGCAAAGAGCAGCAGACGTTTCATGGTTGGGTGTATTTTTTTTCGGATTTATTCCACATAGAGAACCAGCCCCTTGAGGTATTCGCCCTCGGGGTGGTAGATGTTGATCGGATGGTCGGCCGGCTGGGTCAGCTGGTGCAGGATCCGCACCTTGCGTCCGGCGATCGCCGCCGCCGAGAAGACCGTCGTACGGAAGAGCTCCTTCGAAACGGCCTGCGAACACGAGAAGGTGAAGAGAATGCCTCCCGGACGGATCTGTGACAGCGCCCGGGCGTTGAGACGCTTGTAACCCTGCATGGCGTTGCTCAGCACCTTGTGGTGTTTGGCGAAGGCCGGGGGATCGAGGATGATCAGGTCGTAGCGGTCGCCGATCTGCTTGAGGTATTCCACGGCATCGGCCGCAATCTCCGTATGGTTGTCCCTCTCTCCGAAGTTCAGACGCATGTTCTCCGTGGCAAGCTCCACGGCCCGCTCCGACGAGTCGACCGAAACCACCTCCTTTGCGCCGCCCGAAAGGGCATAGACCGAAAATCCGCCCGTATAGCAGAACGTGTTGAGGACCGTACGCCCCTTGGCGTAGCGTTTCACCAGCTCCCGATTCTCGCGCTGGTCGAGGAAGAAGCCCGTCTTCTGCCCCTCCTCCCAGTTGACGAGGAACTGTTCACCGTGTTCGAGCACCACCTGCGAGGCCTGCCCGGCATGTCCCCAGAGGTAGCCGTCGACGGCGCCGAGGTTGGCCTTGAAGGGCAGCGTCTGTGAGGATTTGTCGTAGATGGCCGTCAGCCGCTCGCCGTAGGTTGCATGCAGCGCCTCGGCAATCTCCATCCGCGAACGGTACATCCCCACCGAATGACATTGAATCACGGCCGTCGTGCCGTAGATATCCACTACGAGCCCCGGCAGCGAATCGCCTTCGCCGTGGATCAACCGGTAGCAGGTCGTCTCGGCGTTATCGGTCAGTCCGAGCGTGCGGCGCACGTCGTGTGCCACGGCGATGCGGCGGTTCCACCAAGCCTGGTCGATCGGTTCGCGCTCGAACGACAACACCCGTACGGCAATCGAGCCTACCTGATAGTGGCCCTGTGCGATGAAGTCGCCCGCGTGGGTGTAGACCTCGACGAGCGCCCCTTCGGCAAAATCCTCCTCCTCTTCGGCGCGGATATGGTCGATGGCCCCGGAGAAGATCCACGGGTGACGGCGCAGGAGCGACTCCTCCTTGCCTTTGCGCAGAATGACTTGTGGTATCATGATCGTAGCGGTTTTTGCGGGGTGCGGAGCAGTTTTTCGTAGATCCGTGTGCAGACCCAGGCGTCCGTGGCGGCGTAGATTTGCTGTTTGTCGGTCAGCGTTGCGGCCTCCCAGTTGCTCAGGCGCTGCGCCTTCGAGACGCGCTGTCCCAGCACGATGGCCGAGAGTTTGCGCAGGCTCTTCTCTTCGATGCCCCATTGGGGCGCGATTGTCTGCAGGTCGATGAAACCCGCTTCGCGGAAATGGCGGATCTGATGCAGCGCCCGCAGGTCGCCCCCTACGTCGGCGCCGATCTTCAGAATCCGCTTCTCCTCGAGCAGTTGGAGGATCGGTTTGACGAGCGGGATTCGGTTGAGCCGGAAGAGGTAGCAGACCGTCGGCGTCGAGAGCTGGAGCAGCGACACCCGGAAGGAGACACCCGGACGGAACGAGGGACGGGTCTCGGTATCGAACCCGATGACGGGTTCGGCGGCAAGTACCTTGCAGGCCTCGACGATGTCGCGTTCGTGGTCGATAATGCGGATTTCGCCCCCGAACTCGATGGCCGGAAGTTGTGCCGCCTCCTCGTTGCTGATTTTGTCCGTAAAGTTGTTGACTGTGGTCATCCCGAAGTGAATGTTCCTGCAAAATTACGGAATAATTTTCAATATCCCGCTGTCGTTGGCGACGATTTTGCCTTCGGCGAGCAATTCCCGGATCGCTGCGGCAAGCCTTTCGGGCGACGAGGCGCAGCTGGCGGCCAGTTGGCGCGGGTCGGCCGGAGCCGCCGCAAGGCGCTCAAGCAGAAGGGTTCGGAGCGCTTCGTCGCTCGGCGGTGTCGGAGCGTGGGCCGAAGCTGCGGAGCGGGGCACGGCAGCACCTTTCGGGGCGGATGAGGCGGCGGGGGTCGGATCGGTCATTGCAACGGCCTGGTCCGGGGTGGGGCGGAGGTCGCTTCCCGGGTTTGCCGCCGGAGAACTCTCCGGGCCCGAGGCAGATGAGGCAGACGGGGTGGACGGGGTGGACGGGGTGGACGGGGTGGACGAGGCGGACGGGGCAGACAGACCGGAGGCGGTTGCGGCGGCTTTTGCGGCCCGTTTGCGGGCCAGGCAGAGGTCACAGATTCCGCACGGAGCGGGGGTGTCGGCCCCGAAGTAACGCTCCAGAACCGTGCTCCGGCACTCCGTTTCGTTCGCCGCATAGGCCAGCATCTGCTCGAAACGTTCGCGCATCAGCTCCTGCCGTCGCCGGTAGGTCTCCGGGGCGATGTAGAGGTCTGCACGCGGAAGCCGTTCTTCGTTCATGAAGAGCAGCGGCGAACGGTTCGCCGGGATGTAGCGGATCACGCGCAGCTGCCAGAGCTCCTTGAGCAGCTCCTTGACATGCTCGACCGTATAACCGCTCCACGTCGCCAGCTCCCCCTCGTCGATGGGGCGGAACTCGGTAAAGATGCCGTTGTAGAGGCGCAGCAGCGTGCGGATGAAGGGGTCGAGGCGGTCGCGTTGCAGCCGTAGCCGGTAAAGGTCGTCGCGGCTGACGCAGAACATCACCCGCGCCGGGTTGTCCTGCAGGTCGGTAAGCGTCATGTAGCCGTTCTGCTGGAGCAGTTTGATGGCGCTCTGGACCGTGCCCGCGTAGAGGTGCTCCCGCGAGCAGAAATCGTACATGTTGAACAGGTAGCTGCTCTCGCCGCCCTCGCCGATGCCGATCTGCAGGTAGGAGCAGATGCGTTCGTAGATCTCCTTGATCTGCTCCAGCGGCGGGAACTCCTGTTCGAAACGCCGCGCGATCCGTTCGCCGTCGTCCGATGCGACGAGCAGCAGCGCATAGGCCCGGGCTCCGTCGCGTCCGGCGCGTCCGGCCTCCTGGTAGTAGCTCTCCAGGGAGTCGCACATCGCGTAGTGGACGACGAAACGTACGTCGGGTTTGTCGATCCCCATGCCGAAGGCGTTCGTGGCGGCCATCACCCGGATGCGTCCCGTCAGCCACTCCTCCTGCCGTTGCGAACGGTCGGCGTGTCCCAGCCCGCCGTGGTAGGCTGCGGCGGAGATCCCTTCGTTGCGGAGCGCCTCGGCCAGTTGCTCGGCACCTTCGCGGGTGCGGGTGTAGACGATTCCCGAGCCGGGGACGTTGTGCAGCAGCCGCAGCAGCTGTCCCTGTTTGTCATCCGTATGGCGGACGCTGTACGAAAGGTTCGGGCGTGCGAAGCTGCTGCGGATGATGTGTGGTTCGGCGAATTTCAGATGGCGCATGATATCTTCGGCCACGGGACGTGTCGCCGAGGCCGTCAATGCCAGTACGGGAACTCCCGGAAGGCGTTCGCGCAGTTCGGCGATGCGCAGGTACGAGGGGCGGAAGTCGTAGCCCCATTGCGAGATGCAGTGGGCTTCGTCGACGGCCAGCAGCGAGACGTTCATCCTCACGACCCGCAGGCGGAAAGCCTCCGTGGCCAGCCGTTCGGGCGCCACGTAGAGAAATTTCGTGTCACCGTAGACGCAGTTGTCCAGGGCGATGTCGATCTGTCGCGGCGAAAGCCCCGAATGGATCGACACGGCGGGAATCCCCTGGCGGCGCAACCGGTCGACCTGATCCTTCATCAGCGCAATGAGCGGCGTGACGACCAGACACAGCCCCTCGCGGGCCATCGTCGGAACCTGGTAGGTGAGCGATTTCCCGCCTCCGGTGGGCATCAGCGCCAGCGTGTCGCGTCCCTCCATCACCGAGCGGATGATCTGCTCCTGTACCGTGCGGAACGTCGTGAAGCCCCAATATTGCTTGAGCGTTTGATAGATCTTGTCCGTTGCGGATTCCATATTCACAAAGGTACGAAAAATTAGGCATTCTGTGGATTTTTTTCTATTTTTGCCCTCGGACAAGTCGTTGCATGATGAAGATTCGTTCCGAGTACACACTTCGTGATATGGCCGGAGAGCATGTCGTCGTGGTCCCCGGGAGTGCCGAAACGGCCGCTCCGACACGTATCCTGGCACTCAACGATTCGGCCTGCTATCTCTGGAAGCGGTTCTGCGACCGGGAGTTTTCAGCGGACGATGTCGCCGGAGCGCTGTGCGAACGGTATGACGTGAGCCCCGAAACCGCATGCAACGATGCCCGGAGTTGGATCGAACGACTTGCCGGTTGCGGTATGATCGAGGAATGAAGTGCAAACGCTACATAGCCCTGTTGCTCTGCGCCCTCTACATGGCGGCTACGGCTGCCGTGTCGCTGGCGTCGATGACCTGCAAGTGCCGGGGCATGATGCGTGCCGAGGCTGAGCTTCGCTGCGCGTCGTGCTGTGCGCATTGCTCCATGACGGAGCCTTTCTGTGAGGGAGGGTGTCTGGAGACAGGCTGCGACTGCGATCGCCACTCCACGGAAATCGATCTCTATACGTCGTCGCATTCCGACGACAGTGAAAAATATGTCAGGTGCGTCGTCTCGGAGCTGCCGCCTTCGCTGGCTGCCGTCTCTCCGAGTCCGGAGCTTGTGCCTGCATTGCGGCAGGGTATCGTCCTGCCACCCCTGCCGATCGTCAGGGAGATTCCCCGCACGGCCTTCGGCTTGCGGGCCCCTCCCGTGTGGGGATAATCGGGAGGTGTGAGACATCTCCCGTGCGGAAATCCCGCATCTGTGCATTCTCCGATTTCGCATGTTAATCCCCGCTCCGGTTTGACCGGAGGATCCCCGAACGACGAGACCATGAGCGAAAACCGCTTTGAAGAGATCCTGCGACAGCATGAAATCCGTCCTACGGCTGTCCGGATCCTGCTCCTCGAGACGATGGAGCGCTTCGAGAATACGTTCAGCCTGGCCGACCTCGAAACCGAGGCCGATACGCTTGACAAATCCTCGATCTTTCGTACGCTCGCGCTTTTTGCACAACACCATCTGCTTCATGTCATAGAGGATGGCAGCGGCGCCACGAAATATTGTCTTTGTCATAACGATCATGCTTGTCGTATCGAGGAGATGCATGTCCATTTCCATTGCGAAATCTGTGGAAAAACCTTCTGCCTGGACAATGTGCATGTCCCCGTGATCCGTTATCCCGAGGGTTATGAGGTCCGGGAGATCAATTATCTTATCAAGGGACGTTGTCCCGCCTGCCGGTCGAAGCGGTGATCTCCGCCACAACCTTGTTTTTGCAATTCGGTTGCAGAAACGGAGCGTTACCTTTGCCGGCGAATATAAAAAATGAATGATCTCATGATTCGTATGCATTTGCATTCTTTCTTGACGGCGCTGGCCGTTTTGGCCTGCGCCGGGGTTGTTGAGGCCCAGGACCTGCGCGGCGTGGTTCGCGACGCCGACAACCAACCCCTGGTCGGAGCCTCGGTCTACTGGGCCGGGACGACCATCGGTGCCAGTACCGATGCCGACGGGGCGTTTCTTCTCCATCGTGTCAAGGGATACGACCGCCTGGTGGCATCGTATCTCGGTTATGTCAATGATACGATCCGCGTCCAGAACGGTGCCGAACGTCTCGAATTCACGCTTCGTTCCGAGGGCGTTGCTCTGGAGGATGTCGTTGTCGAGGGTGCCGTCAGCGGCAATTTCGTCAAGCGCGACGGAATCGTCAAGGGCGAAATGATCTCCTTTGCGGGCCTCTGCAAGATGGCCTGCTGCAATCTGGCCGAATCGTTCGAGAATTCCGCCTCGGTGACGGTCGGTTACAGCGATGCCATCTCCGGAGCCCGGCAGATCAAGATGCTCGGACTGGCCGGTACCTACACCCAGATTCTCGACGAAAACCGCCCGATCATGCGGGGTCTGAGCGCCCCCTACGGCATGAGCTACACGCCCGGCATGTGGCTCAACTCGATCCAGGTCTCGAAGGGCGTCGCTTCGGTTACGGCCGGACACGAGGCCATCACCGGGCAGATCAACCTCGAACACCGCAAACCCACCGATGAGGAGCGTCTCTTCGTGAACCTCTATCTCGACGATGAGTTGCGTCCCGAGGTCAACCTCTCGTCGGCCTTCCCCGTTTCGAAAAACAGAAAGCTCTCGAGTGTCATTCTCTTCCACGGTTCGGGCGATACCGACGTGCGCAAAATGGATCATAACGACGACGGGTTCCGCGATCTGCCCCTCTCGAACCAGATCAATGTTGCAAACAAGTGGCTCTATGCCGCCGACAACGGCATGCAGGTGCGTTGGGGTTGGAAGTTCGTCCAGGAGAACCGCCTGGGCGGCATGCTCGACTACAAGAATGACGCGGAGATGCGTGATGCCATGGAGCAGGACTGGGATTGGAAGGCTTCGGACAAGCCGATGCCTCTCTACGGTTCGCATATCCGCAACCGCAATGTCAACGGTTACTTCAAACTCGGCATGCCCGTCGGCCCGTCGGTCTATGATGCTGACGAGGAGGACGAGATGCGTTCGAATCTCGCGTTCGTGGCCGACTTCGACCATTTCAACGAAGATGCCTATTTCGGGTTGAACGATTACGACGGCAATCAGAATTCGCTGGCCCTGAATCTGATGTACAACCACTATTTCACCTACCGTTCGTCGCTGATCGTCGGCGGACAGCTCCATCTGGACTACTACCGCGAGGGCCTGTTGAACCAGACACCCTGGATTGCGGCGCTTGCCGAGGCCGACTTCGATCTCGACCGTACCGAACGCGAGGCCGGGGCCTATGCCGAATATACCTATTCCATCAAGGACAAGTTTTCGATCGTAGCGGGCGTGCGCGGCGACTACAACCACTATTACGACCGCTTTTTCGTGACACCCCGGGGGCATGTGAAGTGGAACATCACCCCCTCGACCACACTCCGCGCCTCGGCCGGGTTGGGGTATCGTTCGACGAACCTCATCACGGACAACATCGGCGTGTTGGCAACGGGTCGTGCGATTCGTCCCGTGGCCTTCCGCGACGGAGAGTTCGTAGATACGAGCTTCAACGACATCGACCGCATGGAGAAGGCCTTGACGCTGGGCGGGAGCCTTACGCAGACCTTCGGACTGGTCAAGGAGGATGATGCCACGCTGAGCTTCGACTACTTCCGTACGCAGTTCTACAACTCGGTGGTGGCCGATCAGGAGATGGATCCCGATCTGATCGTCTTCTACGATACCGACGGGCGTTCCTATACGGATACCTATCAGGTCGATTTCTCGTGGTCGCCCGTCGAGCGGCTGGACATCTTCGCCACGTTCCGATACACGGACAGCGAGATGACGATCCGGCGTGCGGACGGTACCTCGGCTCGTGTCGAGCGCCCGTTGGTAAGCCGCTACAAAACGCTGCTCAACATCCAGTATGCCACGAAATTCCGCCGCTGGACCTTCGATGCCACGGCCCAGTTGAACGGTCCGAGCCGCATACCGCGTTTTGTCGACAATGGTACCGGGACGCTTCTCCCCGATTATGAAAACTATTCGCCTCGCTATCCGATGTTCTACGCGCAGGTAAGCCGCAAGCTCGGCAAGTTCGACCTGTACGTCGGTTGTGAGAACATTGCCGACTACATGCAGAAGGATCCGATTCTGAATGCGGAGAATCCCTATTCGGCGGCTTTCAACTCGATGAACGTCTGGGGGCCGCTCATGGGCCGCAAGTTCTATATCGGCATGCGGCTGAACATTTATTGATTGGCCGCCGTACGGTTGCCGATAGATTTTGAATATCCGTAAAACCCAATAAAACTGCTGTAACGATGAAAAAATTACTGATGCTGTGCCTGGCCCTCGTAATGGGCGTGGGTATCACGATGGCTGCCGAAAAGGGCGCGCCCAAAAAGACGGTCACGACGGTCTTCTCGGCCGATGTGGATTGCGAACACTGTGTAAAGAAGATCATGGACAACGTTCCTTCGCTCGGAAAGGGCATCAAGGATGTGCAGGTGAACCTTGAGAAGAAGGAGGTCACGGTCGTCTACGACGCTTCGAAGAACAGCGACGAGAACATCGTAAAGGGACTCGCGTCGCTTAAGGTGAAGGCCGAAGTCAAGAAGTCGGGAACGGAGGCTGCGAAAAAGTAATCCGGATCCGGCCGGTTAAACCATACGGGACACACTTCGTAAACGAGGTGTGTCCCGTATGTCGTTTGCAGGAGGGGGAGTCGAAACGCCCCGCCTTGCTGGTGCTTCGCCGTTTTTTTTGTCCGTCGTTCCGGTCGCTTTGCCGGACTGCAGGTGCATCGTCGGGTCTCCGGGGTGCGTTGGGCCTTTAGTCGTTACCTCCGGTTGCTTTGCCGGACTGCTGGTGCTCGTCGGGTCTCCGGGGTGTGTTGGGCCTTTAGTCGTTACCTCCGGTTGCTTTGCCGGACTGCAGGTGCATCGTCGGACTTCCGGGGTGCATCGGGCTTTTATCCGTAGGGGCGGGTCGCGCCTATTCCATCGGGCGGATGCGGACCTCGGTGATGCCTTCCAGTTCGCGGGTGAGGCGTTCCAGGTCGGTCTTCTCCTCCACCTCCCCGTAGTGGTAGGGGTAGAAGATTGCCGGTCTCAATATCTTCACCGCCTCGACGGCCTGGTCGACGGTCATCGTGTAGGGTTGGTTCACCGGAAGAAACGCAATATCGATGTTTTTCAGCGATTTCATCTCCGGGGTCGGTTCCGTGTCGCCGGCGAGGTAGATCCGCGTACCGCCGATCGTCAGCACATAACCGCAATCTTCCCGCTCCCGGGGGTGGAACTGCAGGTGCCCGGCCGAGGTGTTGTAGGCAGCGACGGCTTCGATCTTCACATAGTCGCGCGGTGTTGCCACGCTCCCCGGACGCATCGTGTAGCAGTTCATCTCGAAGGCTTCGGCCGAGGTGCGGTCACAGACGACCTCCGTATCGGGGGTCAGGATCCGATCCACTGCCTCGATGTCCAGATGGTCGTAGTGCGAATGGGTGATCAACACGATGTCGCCCTTGGGCAGTGAGGCGTAGTTCGCATAGGCACTTACCGGGTCTACGTAGATCCTCTTCCCGCCGACCTCGATCGACAGCGAAGCGTGTTTGTAGAAATGAATCGTAATCTCGCTCCCGTCGCGGGTCGTAAGGGTGTCGGACGGGTATTCGGGGGCTTTCGAGGGGCCGCAACCGAAGAATGAAAGCAATGACATGGTGATTATTTCGATTAGCTGGTGTCTTCGCATTATGGAATAAAGATACGATTTTGCGGTGAAATGTCCAAATCATCCGGTGCTTCGCAAAAAAAAATTGTACCTTTGGATCGCGAATATTTTTTTTGATGGAGGATGCAGTATTTCGCATCGGAGATCATTTATAGGGAGAAAAATTAATAGACAACATCGCATGAATAAATTTTTTGCTACACTGATGCTTGCAGCTCTTGCCCTTACGAGTTGCATCAAGGGAGACGATACCTACAAGGATCTGTTGCCCGTCCAACCCGGACAATACATCTATTCGTATGTCACGACGCAGAATCGGATCTCCATGCAGGCGGCCAACGCCGGCATGCGGATGGCCATTCTGGCTGCCGAGGTGGCCAAGCAGCGCCCCGAAAATGAGGACGTTACGGTTGCAACGGTGAAGGATGACAACGGAAAGGAGATCTATAAGGAGCTGTTCAGCAGTGAGACGAAGATCGAGGAGGTCGCTGAGGGGTATAAACTCACTTTCAAGAAGGAATCTAAGATGCCCGACGGCTTCTATCTCGAGGGTTCGCTGCTCGTCAAGACAAACGGTGCATCCGAACTGGCCGATGGTGCCGAGTGGAGTGTGGAGATGGATTCCGAGTTCAAGCTTTACAGCTATTCCAACTATGGAGGAGAAGCGGCTCAGATCAATATGCTCGGCGGTACGACGTTGCTCAAGGACAACGGTGACGGCTCCTATACGATCCACATCTCCCGAATTGCCGCGTCGGTTGAGGGCAGCAATGCCGGTTCTTCGAGTTGGAGCACGTCGTTGGACGGTCTGATCGTGCGTCCCAAGGATGAGGACGTGACGCTGGCCTACTCCTCCTGCAAGGGCAAGGCCTTCAAGGTCGACGGCACGGCATCCGGCCCTTCGCTTTACGGCAATGGCAATATCTACGATACGGGGCAGATCGGCATGTCGTACACCGTGACCGACGGACTTTATATCGGTACGCAGATTGTCAGCGGCACCCAGGAGTGTGAATTTACCTCTTCGTCCGATTACAATACGGCGGCTTATCCCGCACCCGACGTTCGTTACGTCTTCTCGTTTGACGAGTCCAGCCGTACCTACTCCTACCGGATTTACTACAACGGCTACACCTATCCGAAGGGGTGATGAACCCGGCACGGATCCGCTTCCGCCTGGTGAAGAAGCCCTTTCGAAGGGAGCTGCGCGGTGCGGGTTTTACAGAATGAAAATGCTGCAACCTCTCCAGGTTGCAGCATTTTTTCGTAGCATGCGTTTTTGAGGGCGGCAAGGAGGAACGAGCCGTTTGCGTTCTCCGCCCTCCCTCTTCGGATCACCGCCGCCGCTCCTGTTCCAGATAGCGCTTGTATTCGACGGGTGTCACCTTGATGAATTGCCGGACGGAACTCTCCCAGGTGTCGAGCATCCGCCGGCCGATGGCGCTGTCGGTATGTCGGACATGTGTCATGATGAGGCGGTGCAGCTCCTCGCGCTCTTCGCTATCCTCGAGCAGCGTCAGTTCGACCATCTCCATGTTGCAGTAGTAGTCGAAGTCGCCCCGCGGGTTCCAGACATAGGCGATGCCTCCGCTCATGCCGGCTGCGAAGTTGCGGCCCGTTTGCCCGAGTACCACCACCCGGCCTCCGGTCATGTATTCGCAGCCGTGATCCCCGACACCCTCCACGACGGCCGTGGCGCCGCTGTTGCGTACGCAGAAGCGTTCGCCGGCCCGTCCGTTGATGTAGGCTTCGCCGGCCGTGGCACCGTAGAGCAGCGTATTGCCGGCAATGACGTTCCCTTCGGCCGCGAAGCGGCTGCCGAGGGGCGGTACGACAACCAGACGTCCGCCCGAAAGCCCCTTGCCCAGGTAGTCGTTCGCATCCCCTTCGAGGCGGAATGTCACGCCCGGGCAGAGAAAGGCTCCGAAACTCTGACCGGCGCTTCCGCGGAAGGTCAGCGTGAGCGATCCCGTGGGGATGCCGGCGCTGCCGCAACGACGGGTGATGTGGCCGCTGAGCATCGCCCCCACACTCCGGTCCGTATTGGCGATCGGGAAGATTTGCGTGATGTTTTTCCGCTCGTCGATCACCCGGTCGGCCAGCGGCAGCAGCTGGCGGTCGATGACTTCATTCAACAGATGATCCTGCACCTGGGTATAGCGCAGGTCGGCATCCTCCGATGTGCGGAAGAGCAAACGGCGCAGGTCGACTCCGGCCCCGGGATTCCCTGCGGCGATCGGGCGCTGGCGCAACAGATCGCAGCGTCCGATCAGCTCGTCAAGCCGGGCGTAGCCCATTGCTGCCATGCGCTGTCGGAGATCTTCGGCCAGCAGACGGAAGTAGGTGATCAGATGTTCGGGCTTTCCGGTGAAGCGTTTGCGCAGTTCGGGGTCTTGTGTCGCCACACCCATCGGACAGGTGTTCGTGTGGCATTTGCGGATCATCCGGCATCCCAGTACCACCAGTGCCGCTGTGCCGAACCCGTACTCTTCGGCACCCAGCAGGGCGTTGACCAGAATGTCGTGGGCGCACTTCAACTGTCCGTCGGCCTGCAGCCGTACGCGTCCCCGCAGCCGGTTTCCGACCAGTGTCTGCTGGATCTCCGCCAGTCCGATCTCCACCGGTACGCCGGCGTATTTCATCGAGTCGGCCGGGCTGGCTCCCGTGCCGCCGTCCGATCCGCTGATGAGGATCTTGTCCGCCTTGGCCTTCGCAACGCCCGCAGCGATGGTTCCCACGCCGCTTTCGGCCACGAGTTTTACACTGATGGAGGCCTTGGGATTGATGTTTTTCAGATCGAAGATCAACTGTGCCAGATCCTCGATCGAGTAGATGTCGTGGTGGGGCGGGGGTGAGATGAGCGTAATGCCCGGAATCGAGTGACGCGTGCGGGCGATCATCTCGTCGACCTTGAAGCCCGGCAGCTGTCCGCCCTCACCGGGCTTGGCGCCCTGGGCCACCTTGATCTGGATCTCGTCGGCGTTGACCAGGTATTCGGCATCGACGCCGAAGCGCCCCGAGGCCACCTGCTTCACCGCACTGCGCAGCGACGTGCCGTCCTCGAGCGGCGTATTGCGGGCCGGGTCTTCGCCCCCTTCGCCCGTATTGCTCTGGCCGCCGATGCGGTTCATCGCGGCGGCGATCGTCTCGTGCACCTCCTTGCTGATGGCGCCGAACGACATCGCCTCGACGACGAAGCGCCGCATGATCGTCTCGGCCGGTTCGACCTGTTCGACGGGGATCGGACGGCGGTCACTGGCGATCTCCATCAGATCGCGCAGGAAACGCGGTTTGTCGCGGTGCTCGGCCTGGCGGGTGAACTCCTCGAAGGCGGCCTTGTCGCCCGTGCGGGCAGCCTGCTGCAGGGAGAGCACCGTGGCGGGGTTCCAGCCGTGAAACTCTCCGTCGCGGCGGTAGGCATAGCGCCCCAGGTTCTCGAGCGGAGCCTCGGCGGCCCCCGCGGCGAATCCCCGGGCGTGCAGGATCGAGGCCTGGCGCGCCACTTCGTTGAGTCCGATGCCGCCGATCGACGAATGGCCGCCGCCCATGTAACGGTCGAGCAGCGCTTCGCCCACACCCAGCGGTTCGAACAACGCCGCACCCCGGTAGCTGCGGATCGTCGAGATGCCCATCTTCGACATGATCTTCAGCATCCCTTTGTCGACGGCCTTGATGTAGTGCTGCTCGGCCGCCTCGAAATCCAGCTGCAGCTCGCCTGCCGCGGTGAGCTGCTTGAGGATGGCGAAGGCCATGTAGGGATTCACGCCGCTGGCGCCGTAGCCCATCAGCAGCGCCACGTGCATCGTCTCGCAGACCTCGCCGCTCTCGACGATCACGGCGATCTGTGACCGCTTGCGGCGCGAGATCAGGTAGTGGTGCACGGCCGACATGGCCAGCAGCGACGGAATGGCGGCATGCGTTTCGTCGATCCCGCGATCGCTGAGGATGACATAGTTGTAGCCCTCGTCGACGGCCTTCTCGGCCGCGCGGCACAGCGTGTCGAGGGCCTCTGCGAGAGCTTCGCCATTGCCCCCGACCGGAAAGAGCATCTGCAGGGTGATGGTCCGGAAGCCCTTGTATTCGAGGTTGCGCAGAATGTCCAGGTCGCGGTCCGAGATGATCGGCGAGGACATCATCACCACCTTGCACAGTTCGGCCGAGGGCTTCAGGATGTTCTTCCGCACGGCCCCGATGTAACTGGTCAGCGACATGACCAGCTCCTCGCGGATCGAGTCCATCGGCGGGTTGGTCACCTGGGCGAACTGTTGCCGGAAGAAGTTGAAGAAGCGTTGCGGCTGTTCGGAAAGAAGGGCCAGCGGCGTGTCGTCGCCCATCGAGACCGTAGGACCTGCCGAAGCCGTGGCCATCGGTTTGAGGATGCGGTCGATCTCCTCGCGGTCGTAGCCGAAGGCCCGCAGCGACTCTTCGTAATGGGGCACTTCGTGCGTTACGCGTCGGCCGCTTGTGATGTGGCGCAGGATGATCCGGTTGTTGTGCAGCCACTCGTCGTAGGGGTGTTCCGAGGCCAGTTGACGCTTGATCTCCTCGTCGAAGAGGATCTGTCCCTGTTCGGTGTCGACCAGGAGGATCTTGCCCGGTTCGAGCCGTCCCTTCGACTCGATCTCCCCGGCCGGGATCTCCAGTACGCCGGTTTCGGAGGCGATGACCATCAGTCCGTCGCGTGTGATCAGGTAACGTGCCGGGCGCAGTCCGTTGCGGTCGAGCATTCCGCCGGCATAACGTCCGTCCGAAAAGATGATCGCCGCGGGGCCGTCCCACGGGGCCATGAAGATCGAGTGGTATTCGTAGAAACTCTTGAGCTTTTTCGACAGCGGGTTCTTCTCGTTGAAACTCTCCGGAACCAGCATCGCCAGCGCGTGCGGCAGCGACATGCCGCCCCGCAGGAAGAATTCCAGTGCGTTGTCGAACGAGGCGCTGTCGCTCATCCCCGGCTGGATGATCGGTCCCAGACCGCCCTCCGTGCGCCCGGCAAACTCCGGATGCAGCACCGCCTCGCGTGTCCCCATCCAGAGGCGGTTGCCGCGGATGGTGTTGATCTCGCCGTTGTGGCCGATCAGCCGGAAGGGCTGGGCCAGACTCCAGGTCGGAAAGGTGTTCGTCGAGAAGCGCGAGTGGACCAGCGCAATGGCGCTCGAGAAGTAGGGGCTCTGCAGATCGGTGAAGTAGGGGCGCAGCTGGCGCGACGAGAGCATCCCCTTGTAGACGATCGTGCGCGTCGAGAGGCTGACGATGTAGCAGCTTTGCTTGTCGCGGATCGCCGATGCGGCGACACGCTGCTCGATGCGTTTGCGTACGACATAGAGCAGCTCCTCGAGTCGTTCGCGATCGTCGCAGCCGACGATGAAGAGTTGTTTGATGTCGGGTTCGGTTGCCGCGGCATCCGCTCCGAGGATCGAACTGTCGACCGGAACCTTTCGTGTGGCCATCAACTGGAGCCCCTGCTCCTCGATGGACTCCGTAGCCAGCCGCATGAAGAGGCGTTGGTCCTCCTCGTTGCGCGGCAGAAAGACCATGCCCACGCCGTAACGGCCCTTCTCCGGAACCGGAATGCCGTTCAGCAGGATGAACTCATGCGGGATCTGCACCAGAATTCCCGCTCCGTCTCCGGTTTTGTTGTCCGAACCTTCGGCGCCGCGGTGGGCCATATGCTCCAGCACACGGAGACCCTGGTCCACGACCGAGTGATATTTGTTTCCGTTGATGTTGACGACGAGACCGACTCCGCAGGCATCGTGCTCGTTTTCCGGACGGTAGAGACCTCCCTCCGGCATGGCATACGTTTTCTTCATAGGATTACCTCGCTAACTAACCTCTACAAAGATAACGATTTCTGAAAAAAGATGCAAAAAGGAGGCTTATTTTTGAAATTATTTTAATATCTTTTTACGCTCGAGACCTCCCAAAGAGCCGTTTGGCGGGCTGCTGAGACCCGTTACTGCCTGTTTGAAGAGGAGGGTCGTCGGTCGGTTCGGTCGAGCCGCAGAACCGAAGGCAGGCAGAATGCCACGGCTCCGAGCAGGCAGATGGCCCCTCCGGCGAGGATGAATGTGGTGGTCAGTCCCACCTGCTCGGCCAGAAATCCCGTACTCAGCAATCCCAGCGCCGAAGGAAGCAGCCCGAAACTGCGGTAGAGCGACAGCACGCGCCCCAACAGTCCGGCCTCGATCCGGGTTTGAAGCACTGCGACGAACGAGGCGTTGAAGACGCTGCTTGAGACGCCCGCTGCGGCCGTAAGGGCTGCGAACCAGTAGAAGGCCGATGCCGGAAGCAATCCTGAAATCAGGAACGACAGTCCCACCGTGACATACATCAGATTGATCAGGACGATGCGGTTGATGGAGTAGTTGCGCGCCCCCATGATGGCCCCTCCGGCCAGCGCGCCGGCTCCCCAGATAATCTCCACGAAGCTCATCTCCCAGGTCCCGCCGCCGAAGTGGTCGAGGGTCATCAGCGGGAACATCACCCCGACAGGCATGATCAGAAACCATACGGCAATGGCCAGCGTGAAGAACCAGCCCAGCCCCGGTTGGGAGTGCATGGCGGCGAACCCTTCGCGGAACTCCCGCCACAGATCGGGCCGTTGCTCCGTGCGTTCGGGATTCGGGATTCGGACGAAGAGCAGCGTCGTGCAGGCGAACAGCGCCCCCACGACATCCAGCAGGAGAATATTGCCGATCGATGTGATACCCAGCAGCAGGGCTCCCAGCGCCGGACCCACCAGATCCGAGAAGGAGGTGATCACCTGATTGACTCCGGCGATACGGGTGAGCTGCCGTTGCGGAGCCAGCAGCGGCACCGAGGCCTGCATGGCCGGGATGTGGAAGGCCGTACCCACCGAGCGGCAGGCCAGCAGCACGTAAACATGCCATAACTCCGCGCGTCCGCTCCAGAAGAGTCCGGCCAGCCCGAGCGTGCAGAGCGCGATGAAACTGTCGGCCAGGATCATCGTGCGTTTGCGGTCCCAGCGGTCGATGTAGACCCCGACGAAGAGTCCCAGCACCGCCTGCGGCAGCATCCCGGCAATAGCCGACAGGGCCAGCACCTCGGCCGAACGCGTCTCGACGCTCATCCAGTAAACGATCGCATAGGCGACGATCGAACTGCTGAGGATTGAGACCGCCTGACCGCTCCAGATGATGGCGAAGGTGTGTTTCCAGTTTTGCGAGGACATGCTTTGGGGGTGATTCGGCTTTTATTTATATAGGTATGGGTATTGGTTTCAAAGAAACGGCGGGCACCCCGAGGGTGTCCGCCGTGCTAAAACCCCTCGTGAAAAGGGTTATTTAACTGCGTTAACTATTGCCTCGAATGCCTTCGGCTCGTTCATTGCCAGGTCGGCCAGCACCTTGCGGTTCAGGACGATGCCTTTGGCGTTGAGTTTGCCGATGAATTGCGAATAGGTCATTCCCTGGGCGCGGACGGCAGCGTTGATACGCATGATCCACAGCGAACGGAATGTCCGCTTCTTGAGCTGGCGGTGTGCATAGGCATAGCACAAGCCTTTTTCAACCGTGTTTTTCGCAACGGTCCATACGTTTCCCCTTGAACCAAAGTTACCTTTGGCAAGTTTCAAAACTTTCTTTCGACGTGCGCGAGACGCAACAGCGTTTACTGAACGTGGCATAATGTAAAGTT
>CALUJN010000033.1 GCA_944320985.1 uncultured Alistipes sp.
GCTACGCCGCCGCCAATGACGATGATGCGTTTCTTCATTACTCTCTGATGTCGTATATCGTGTCCGTCGGGCAGCAGTTGACCACCGCCGACGCGGGTTTGCCGATGTATTTGCCGTTGCGGCCCAGGTACTTGGCCGCGGGATCGTATTCGACGCCCATCTTATCCAGCAGGGGTTCGACGTCGACCTGGTGCATCTGAAGACCAAGCCTCCAGGGATCGTAGCCCAGCACCAGTCCGGCCATCTCCTCGTATGTGAGCACCGGAATGCCGTGACCGTTCTGTCCGTAGGTCGTCCCCTCCATCTCGGCGATGGCATACTGCCACTTGTCGAGGAACATCGCACAGCCCGGACAGTTGGCCACGATAAAGTCGGGCTTGTAGGGGGCCATGCTCTCGAGTTTCTTGTGCGAGTTGGCGATCGAGTAGCCGCGGTTGGCCTGCACCAGGTAGTTGCGGAATCCGAAGCCGCAGCAGTGCCGCCGTTCGGGATAGTCGACCACCTCACCGCCCCACGACTCGATCATCCCGGCCAGTACGTAGGGGAATTCGGAGCCTCCGATTCCGGATTTCGGGAAGATCTTGGCATAGTGGCAGCCGATATGCTCGACCACCTTCAGGGGTTCGCCCGTCACGGCATTCACCAGCCGTCTCTTGGCCCGTGCGGCAATCTCTTCGCGGAAATGGAACATCACGTCCGATGTATGGGCCACGTTGGCCGGTTTACGGAACTCGCGCCCCGTGGCCTTGAAGAGATTCTCGCGGGTCTTCTCCTCGGTCTCGGGGAATTCGTTCCAGGTCGAAAGGATCTCGCAGTAGATACCGAACGAGGTGATGCACGAGGTGACGAAATTCTCGTAACCGGCGTCGTTCATCAGCGAAAACTGCCGCGCAACGACCGTCATGATCGTCTCCAGGGGCACGATGTCCGAGTGGTATCCGATCCCCGTACAGGAGGAGTGTTTCGGATCGTCGAGCAGATCCTTGCCCAGATCATTCTGCAAAATATCGATAAAGGCCTTCTCGCTGCCCGGGAAGAAATTCTGCCGGATGCAGCTGCGGGCATAATAATAACGGTCGTCGGCGATCTCCTTCTGATACTCCTGCCAACTTCTGCGTTTCATCATTTTCTTGAGTTTGCTGCTAATAGTGCTCGTTGCTGTTGTTGGTGAAGACGTCCATCATGTATTGCTGGTCGGCACCCTCCTCATAGCCCATTTCGCGGGCCTTGCGGTCGGAGTGTTTCTCGATGGTCTCAAACATCTCGCTGCCGCCGCTGACCTCGAAGATGCGGTTGATCTCCTCGAGCGACTCCTCGTCCAGGCGCCGCAACGCTCCGGCTCCCTGGCGCATGTAGACGGGCGAGAACTGCCCATAGACCTCCTTGTCGTGATCATAGATCCACTGCCAGACGGTTCCCTGCTCGGGGTGCAGTTCGGGTTTGACCAACCGCGGAACGATGCAGTAACCCGTACGGAGGATATTCTCGCCGATGATGCGTTTCAGAGCCAGCTGCTGGCGTCCCTTTTCGCTCTCGACAAAGAAGCCCAGTTTCTGCGACAGCGTCCGCAGCGCCTGAATAACATATCCGGGCGTATTGCCCCGGGGACAGCGCGGACGGCACGACATGCACTCGCCGCAATACCAGATCGTATCGCTTTTCAAAAGGGCCTCGATGGCATCGTCATCGCGTGTCTGGACGATCGAGACGATCTGCCGCGGGTCGTAGTTGTAGAACTCGGCCGCGGGGCAGACGCCCGTACAGACGCCGCAGTTCATGCAGGCATGCAATCCTTCACGCATGCGCACATCCTCCATCAGCATGTCGAAATACTTTCCCATACTCGTCAATACAAAAAAACCTTTGCAGTGCAAAGGTAGGGATTCCACACCGTCCGCGCGGTGGTATAAATGCGTAATTTTCGCGGCAAAGGGGTGTTCAACAATCCGACGGGGCTTCGATCGGCACATCGGAAGGGACCGGCGGGAGGATCCGGCGGAAAAGACCGGCGGAAAAGGCCGAAAAGGAACGGAAGGGAACGGAAGGGACAACGAGCCCGCAGGATTCCGGTCCGAAGCCCCCGGAGACGGGAGAAGAGACGCCGTGCAGAGTAAAAGGCCCGCCAGGGGTACCACAGCCCCTGCTCCGGAGCCTCCGAAGCGAACGAATGCGGAGAGCCGCGGGATACGCAGGCTTTACGGCGAGCGCTCTGCTATCGGCGTTCCCAGCACTCGAAGGCAAACGGCCACGGATACTCCTTGCCTCGAGGGAAAGAGTCGCTCGAGACAAGCCGCCATTCGTCCTCGCTCCAGGACGGGAAACGCGTATCACCCTCATAATCGTGAAAAATCCGCGTCAGATAGAGACGCCCGGCATGAGGCAGCGCTTCGGCATAGATCTGTGCCCCGCCGATCACGAACAACTCCTCTTCCGCCGGGAAAAGGCCGATCGCCTCCTCGAACGAATGGACGACCCGACATCCCGGAATTTCGATCTCCTGACGCGAGATAACGACATTGGTTCGGTTCGGCAGGGGACGGCCGATCGACTCATAGGTCTTGCGGCCCATAAGGACGGGATGCCCCGAAGTCAGGCTTTTGAAGTATTTCAGATCTTCGGAGATATGCCACAGCAAACTGTTTTTGTCTCCGATGACGCCGTTCTGTGCTACGGCCACAATGATCGAGAGCATACGTACAGAATATTATCCATCAAAACGACATCGGAGCCTTGATCGCCGGCCAGGGATCATACCCTTCGAGGGTGAAATCCTCGTAGCGGAAATCGAAAATCGACCTTACGTCGGGGTTCAGACGCAGAGTCGGCAGCGGTCGCGGTTCACGCCGCAGCTGCTCGGCGGCCTGCTCCAGATGATTCAGATAAAGGTGTGTGTCACCCAGCGTATGAACGAACTCTCCGGGACGCAATCCGCACGTCTGGGCCATCATCATCGTCAGCAGGGCATACGATGCAATGTTGAACGGCACGCCGAGGAACGTATCGGCGCTCCGCTGGTAGAGTTGACACGAGAGCCGCCCTTCGGCCACGTAAAACTGGAACAACACGTGACACGGCGGCAGGGCCATCTGCTCGATCTCCGCGACATTCCATGCCGAGACCACGATGCGCCGCGATTCGGGATTCGTGCGGATCAACTCCTCGGCCCGGGCGATCTGGTCCACCACCCCGCCGTCGGGCCGCGGCCACGAACGCCACTGATAACCGTAGACGTGGTTCAGATCCCCGAAACGGTATCCGTCGATGGGCGACACCTTCCCTGCGGCCGCCAGAAAGGCCTCGCGGTCGAGCGGCAGCACCCCGTTCTTTACACACAGTTCGTTGTAGTAGCGGAAGGCGTCATTATCCCAGATGTGGACGCCATTTTCAACCAGATAGGCAATGTTGGTGTCACCCTTCAGGAACCACAGCAATTCGTGGATCACCCCCTTCAGGAAGACCCGTTTGGTCGTCAGCAGCGGAAAGCCCGCCTCCAGATCGAAATGCATCTGATGGCCGAAAACCCCTTTGGTTCCGGTACCGGTGCGGTCGCCGCGCACGACCCCTTCGGTCGTAATCCGGCGCAGCAGATCGAGGTATTGTTTCATGATTCCAACATTTTCAGGGTCAGTTCTCCCCGTTCATCCAACTCGGCACAGGAGGGATGTTTCTCCCAGCCGCCAAGACATACGACGTGCAGAGGTCCTTCCCGGAAATCGCGGGCAAAGTGCATGTGCCCGAATACGAAATGGTCGACCCGGTGTGTTGCGGCATATTGCCGGGCATATTCGATGAGCGGTTCGGTAAGCCGGGCGTTGAAACCACCTCCCGTACCCTCACGCCGGGCCCGTTCGTCGGCCGCGTTGTGCTTCCGGCGCGACTTGCCGCTCCACCAGTGGCCGAACTTCAGCGCAAGATCGGGATGCAGGCCCCACGAAAAAACAGTTTTGAGCGTTCGCGAACGGAACGTACGGTTCAGAAGTTTGAGCATCGGCTGACCGTCGATGTTCATATTGTCGCCGTGGGCCACGAAGACCTGCCGTCCGGCAAGGGTCAGCAACCGGGGCGAGGTATAGATCTCCACGCCGCACTCGCGGGTAAGGTAGTCACCGACCCACATGTCGTGATTGCCCGTAAAGAAGACCACACGGATTCCCCGTTCGGAGAGTTCGGCCAGTTTCCCGAGCGTCCGCACGAAACCTTTGGGCACTACCCGCCGATACTCGAACCAGAAGTCGAAGATGTCACCCACAAGAAAGATCGCCTCAGCGTCGCGGGCCGCACGGTCGAGCCACGCAACGAAGCGTCGTTCAACACTCCGCGCCGTCTGCGGGTCGCCCGCCCCCAGATGGACGTCGGAAGCGAAATAGATCATAAGCGGGTCAGTTCGTCCAGTTTCTTCTCAAGCTCCTCGCCGCGAATGTCGCGTGCGACGATCACCCCCTCCTTGTCGATCAGGAAGTTGGTCGGGAGTTTCTGCACGTTGTAGAGCCCCAGGGCCGCAGAACCGCGGCCGCGCAGATCGCTGACCGAGATCCAGGGCAGCTGCTGCTCCTGCACGGCATTGATCCACAAGGGTTTCGACGTGTCAATGGCCACCTGGTAGACCTCAAAGCCCACGGGAGCATCGGCATATTTGCGGTAGATCTCCTTCAGATCGGCATTGAGCGCATTGCTCGTTCCCAACTCCGCGGACCAGAAATCCAGCAGGATCACCTTGCCGGCCAGCGACGACAGACGAACCTTCTTGCCGTAGATGTCCATCAGCTCCAGATCGGGATATTCCGCCTCGGTAATGCGCGATGCAAGGTTCATGCGAGCATCCATGCGGGTGATTTCGGCCAGCAGCGTCTGCAGATAGGGCGATTCGGGGTAACTCTGCTCGAGGGCCTCGGCCACCGTGCGGTAGTAAACCACATCACTGTCGCCGTTGAAGAGATAGGCATCTCCCGGCAACCGCTGGTAAAGGGCATAGACGGCCGCCAGCGAGGATTTGTTCTCAATGATGAAACGCAGTTGTTCGCGGCGGATGCGGTAGTATTCGGCCGTATACTCCGAGGCGAGCTCCTTGCGCTCCTGTTCCGTCAGTTCGGGATCGGCGAAACGCGCGGCAAGCTGGTCGAGTTGCTGCGCACCGGCCACGAAAGCCTGATAGAACTGGCGCAACAGATCCGACTCGACGGATCCTTCGACCGTATAGTTGCGTACGACGCTGCCTACGGACGAAACCGTCAGGCGGTCGCCTCCGGCCAGCAGCAAAGGAATACGTTCCTCATTGTAGATGAGGTTGTAGAGCATCGGCGTGGGGGGCACCTCCTTAAGACGGAATTCATAGCTGCCGTCTTCAGCCAGCACCGTCGAATCGACAATCGACGGCGAGAGCGGAGACAACTGCTCCAGATAGACCTTCGAGGCATCGTTTCCAACGAAACGGCCCGAGATTTTCACTTTCGACGACTGACAGCCGCAAAACAGCGCTGCCGCCAGGAACGTTCCGAAAAGCGTTTGCTTATTCATGGATGATCGTTTTCGCGGTTTAATAGGAGTAAAGATAGCTATTTTTTCGGAATTCCGCGTCGCTTATTTCGAAGAATTGCGATGCATCCCGTTATTTTTCACGAAACCGCGATGCTGCTGCTGGTTCCGGTTTTTCTGCCGCTGCTGCTGGGCATGGGCCGGGCGATGTTGCTGCGAACCCTTCTGCGGACGTGCCGAAAAGGGTTGTTTATAGTCACTTCGGAGATTGTTCAGGGCCTCTTCATCGATTTCGATGTTCCCGGCGGACATACGCTTGATGTCACGAACGATCACCTCGTTGTTGGGATGCTCCTGATTGTATTCGTAGCTCTTCGCGCGCATGTAACGGGCCAGATTGTCGACAGCCGCGGAGACCGCTCGGGAATCGTGTATCGAAGCCAGCGAGCCGATCATGCGCTCGACATACTTGCCGTAATGCTTATAGGTAATACGCCCCTGAGAGTAGGGCATCGGACGGGGCGCAACGGTCAGTTCCTGGCGTGTGGGACGCGGATAGGGAGAATCGACATCAAGCTGAAAATCAGACATGATAAAGAGATGGTCCCAGAGTTTATGGGTGAAATCCGCCGTATCTCGCAGCAGGGGATTCAGATTTCCCATAACGGCAATCACGGCCCGGGCCTGCCGGTTGCGTTCATGCCGGTCCTCGATCTCCATAAGCGAGTCGATCATCTCCTGGATGTGCCGCCCATACTCGGGCAAATACAACTTGCGTCGTGTGTAATTATAATTCTTCTTCATAATTGCAGCATACGGTTCGACCATCTGTTTCAAAACGTCCGCCGGGGAGTCCGCACGGCTCTTTTCGATGAACCGATTCAAGAGGGTTTCATCCGGAACTCCGCCTTCGCGGTCTGCGCTCCCGAAATTGGTTTTACGCCGCAGAAAGCCCTACCTTTGGAACGGAAGCCGTGCAAAAACAGAGGCTTGTCCGGAGTTGTCTTCGGCAAAAGTAGTAAAATTTCAGGAAAAACAAGCTATGGCAAAAGTTTTAATTCTGGACCGTTCAAAAAGCGTGCGAAACGTGCTGCGCGAGCGGTTGGAATACGAAGGTTTTTCGGCCGAGGCCGCCGAAGACGAGGTTCAGGCTTCGGAGCTGTGCGGGAGGATCCCGTTCGATGTGATCATTTCGGACACGGCGTGCCGGGTTCCCGATGCCGGGGTTCCGGTCATTGCGCTGTCGTCCGATCCTTCGATCGACACGGCCGTTGCGGCCGTCCGCAGCGGCGCCCGGGATTTTCTCCCGAAACCCGTCGACATGAACCGCCTGCTGCAATCCCTCCACCGCACGCTCGACCACCCGGATCCGGCCCCCGCAACCCTATCCCCCACTCCCGCACGCCGAAGCCGTCGGGCTCATCCCGCCCGGGCCGAAGCGATCATCGGGCTCTCGCCCGAAATCGAACACGTACGGCAGCTTATCGACAAGGTGGCGCCGTGCGAGGCTCGCGTACTCATCACCGGAGAGAACGGAACGGGCAAGGAGCTGGTGGCACGCTGGCTGCATGCCAAGAGCGCACGCGCCGGAGCGCCGTTCGTCGAGGTGAACTGCGCGGCCATCCCCTCGGAACTGATCGAGAGCGAACTCTTCGGGCACGAGCGCGGCGCCTTCACCTCGGCGGTCAAACAACGCAAGGGAAAATTCGAACAGGCCGACGGCGGGACGCTCTTCATGGATGAGATCGGCGACATGTCGCTGGCCGCCCAGGCCAAGGTGTTGCGGGCGCTGCAGGAGAGCCGCATCAGCCGCGTGGGCGGGGACAAGGAGATCGAGGTGGACGTCCGCGTGCTGGCGGCCACGAACAAGGATCTGCGCGAGGAGATCCGCAAGGGGAATTTTCGCGAGGACCTCTACCACCGGCTGGCGGTGATCGTCCTCCGGGTTCCGGCGCTGAGGGAGCATCCGGATGACATTCCGGCGCTCGTAGAGCACTTCATCCACACGATCGCCGCCGAATACGGCACGCCGCCGAAGCCCATCGACGCCGAAGCGCTCGCCGCCCTGCGGCAGATGCCCTGGACGGGCAACATCCGCGAGCTGCGCAACGTGGTCGAGCGGTTGATCGTACTCTCCGCAGAGACCATCACGGCCGAGGATGTACGGCTCTATTGTTGACCGGAGGCGGATCCGCCTCCGGAGATTCGCCCCGCAAAGGCCGCAAGAGGCACTCTCCTTACAACAGCCCCAGCAGCTCCGCGGGACGGTCGACAAGGGCACAGGCTCCGGCCTCCACCAGCTCGGCGCGGTCGCGGAAGCCCCATGTCACACCCGCCGAGCGGACCCCGGCCGCCCGGGCCGTCTGCATGTCGACCCCCGAATCGCCGACATAGAGGACCTGCTCCTTCGGCGTGCCCGTCCGTGCGAGGATCTCCTCCACCACGGCGGGGTCGGGTTTCAGCGGGACGTCCGGGCGCTGTCCGAAGACCGCCGCAAACTCCACGTCGGGAAAGAACAGCCGAATGAGCTTTTCGGTTCCGGCCTGGAACTTGTTCGACGCCACGGCAACCCGGATACCCCGACGGACCAGTTCGGCCAGCAGTTCCGGAATTCCGGCATAGGGTTTCGTATAGGTATCGATGTGTTCGGTATAATACTTCACAAAATCGGCACGCACAAGGGCGACATTCTCGGGAGTGCGCAACGGTTCCGGCAGCGCCCGTTCGACGAGCCGCAGAATACCGTTTCCGACAAAGTGGCAATACTCCTCGTAGGAGTGTTGCGGGAGCCCCCGCACGGCCAGCACGGCATTGCATGCCACGGCCAGATCGCCGATCGTGTCGAGCAGCGTACCGTCGAGATCGAAGATGACGAGTTGGGTGTTCATGGTCATTTTTTGATCTTCCAGCCGATGGCCGCCACCAGCAGCGACATCAACGGCGAGACGATGTTGAAAATACAGTAAGGCATATAGACGAAGGTCGAAACGCCAAGGACCGTAGCCTGGGTCATGCCGCACGAGTTCCACGGAATGAGCACCGAGCAGACCGTGGCCGAATCCTCGACCGAACGGCTCAGCAGACGCGGCTCCAGTCCGCGTTCGGCATAGAGATCCCGGAAGAGACGTCCCGAAAGGATGATCGAGATATATTGGTCGGCCGTGCAGAGGTTGAAGAAGATTCCGGCACCGACCGTGGAGGCCACAGCCGAGAAGGTCCTCCGCACCCAACGCAGGAAGATCCCCGTCAGGGAGCGCAGCATGCCGCTTCCGGTCATCACACCGCCGAAGCACATGGCACAGATGATCAGCCAGACGGTATTGAGCATACCGGCCATTCCGCGTGTAGCGACCAGTTCATCCAGTTGAGGCAGTCCCGTCGGGATGGCCGTGGGTCCGAAGCAGGTCGTCAGCACGCCGCGGAAACCGGTCATTGCGTCGAGCGTCTCACCGCCTCCGACACGAACGACCAGTTCGGGCTGTGCCGCAAGCATCGCCACGCAGGCGAAAACCACCGCACAGAACAGGGTCACGATAGCCGGCAGTTTGCGGGCGATGAGAATTCCCGTGGCCAGCGGCACGAGCAGCAGCCAAGGCGAAATCCGGAACGTCGCGGCAAGCGTATCGGCATAGAGTTCGGCGTGGGTCGAGGCGCCGTGGTCGAGCATCAGCCCGGCGACGGTAAAGGTTCCCAGGGCGATGAGCATCGACGGAACGGTCGTATAGAGCATGTAGCGGATGTGGGTGAAGACATTGACCCCGACGGTCGACGAGGCCAGCACCGTGGTGTCCGAAAGCAGCGAGAGCTTGTCGCCGAAATAGGCTCCGGAGATGATGGCGCCGGCAACCCACCCTTCGGGGAAACCCATGGCGCGGCCAATGCCCATCAGCGCGACGCCGATGGTGGCGATGGTGGTCCACGAGCTGCCGGTCATCAGCGAGACGACGGCGCAGATGGCACACGAAGCCACGAGGAAGAACGACGGATGGAGCACCTGAAGGCCGTAGTAGATCAACGTCGGAACCACGCCGGAGATCATCCACGTACCGGCGATGGCACCGATGAGCAGCAGGATCAGGATCGCCGAGGCCGAAGCGCGGATGTTGTCGATGATGGCCTCCTCGAGCACGGCCCAGCGGCAGCGGTAGATGCCGATCGAGAGCATCACACAGACCGATGTGGCGGAGAGCAGCGCAATCTGGCTGCCACCGTCGATCGCCGCACCGCCGAAGGCCCGGATCACCGCATAGAGCAGCGACGTCAGGACGACCAGCGGAATGGCCGAGATCCACGGAGAGGGGGGGTTTTGCGGAATTGTCCTTCATTTCGTACATGCAAACTTTTTCGAGGGGCAAAAATACGAAAAACACGCCTTTTTCATTATACTCGGGGTGCGAAACGCCGAACTTTTTGCAAAAAAGCGAAGTCTCGTCCCTCGTCTTGAAGGTACAAAGACAAATGCGGGAGCGGCGATTCGATCGCCGCTCCCGCATTTTCCGGACAAATCTCCGGTTCGAAGCACCGGATTATTTCGTCTCCCCGGCAGGTCCGCCGCCGAAGGGATACTGGTGTTCGTGCACGTCATCGAAACGCATACCCTTCTCGTAGGTACGCATGGCGCGGCGCGACATGCCCATCGACGAAAATCCGCCATCGTGATAAAGATTCTGCATCGTCACCTTGCGCGTGTAGTCCGAGAAGAGCGTCAGCACGTAGTCGGCACAATCCTCCGCCGTGGCATTGCCCAGCGGCGACATGCTCTCGGCAAAGGCCATCAGATCGCCCAGTCCCAACACGCCGCTGCCTGCGGTGGTCTGCGTCGGCGACTGCGAGACGGTGTTGATGCGCACGTGCTTCTCACGTCCGTAGATGTATCCGAAGCTGCGGGCGATCGACTCCAGCAGGGCCTTTGCATCGGCCATGTCGTTATAGCCGTAGAGCGTGCGCTGTGCGGCGATGTACGACAGCGCCACGATCGAACCCCACTCGTTGATGGCGTCCTTCTTGCGGGCTACCTGGATGGCCTTGTGGAACGAAATGGCCGAAATGTCGAGCGTCTTGGCCAGGAAATCGTAGTCCAGATCATCGTACGTACGGCCCTTGCGAACGTTGGGCGACATGCCGATCGAGTGGAGCATGAAATCGAACTTGCCTCCGAAGTGCTCCATCGTCTTGTCGATGAGGTTCTCGAGATCCGGGACGCTGGTTGCGTCTGCCGGAACAACGATCGTATTGCATTTTTCAGCGAGTTGGCTGATAGTTCCCATGCGGATCGATACGGCGGTATTGGTGAGCACAATCTCGGCACCCTCCTCCACGGCACGCTCCGCCACTTTCCAGGCAATGGATTGCTCGTTCAGGGCTCCGAAGATAAGACCCTTCTTTCCTTTCAATAAGTTTCCCATCGTATTTTGGTTTAAAAATTCGGGCAAATATAACAATTTTTTTTCAATCAACAGGTTGCAGGGCACAAAGTCGGAATCGGAGAGCCCCGTCTACCGGCTGGACGGCCCCGTTCAAAGACCTGCCACGCCCGGGGGTTCGAACCCGTCAATGCGGAACAAATCCCGCAGGAGCAACTGTGCAGACGCCGCGGGCGACGGCTCTGAAATGATTGCGATTGCTGCGATATTTCCATCGAAGCTTGATACTTTCGCTCCGCTCGGAGACATCCAATCGAATTATTGCGTATCTTTGCTATGCAGCAGTGTGACGCCGTCATGAATGGCCCAAACGACCGAAGAATCCCGGAATCACCCGCAGACCGTAAGCAAGCATGATACTCACATGAACCTTCTGCTCTACGAATATTCGCTCTGCATCGCCCTGTCGCTGATGATCTTCTTCGGCTTCTACTTCCTCCTGGCCCGGACTCCCGACAAGGCGATCTTCGCTAACTA
>CALUJN010000034.1 GCA_944320985.1 uncultured Alistipes sp.
TCCTGCCCTCCCGAATCAGAGCGTCGTAGGCCGCCAGGATATTGGCCCGATAGCTGTCCACGATGCCGTTGATCTGCAGGGCCACCTTGTCCCGATGCAGGGAGCGTTCCAGACGTTGGTTCCAGCGTTCGGGCTCAATTTGACAGCGGGTGTAGATCTCGGTTGAGAGACCGGAGGTGGTGATTCGGGCATAGATGGGCGCTTTGCCCTTTTTGGAGATTCGGGCCTTCTTGCAGAAGAAGACCACGGAGAAGGTTGTTCGACGCATGGCTGCATGTTTTTTTAAGGGGTTAAACAAACGTTTGCAGCAGGGGAGATATTGCGACGTAAATCGGTGTAAAACAATGCATTATACGTAAATCGTGACCTGTTTTCGGCCTAAGGCAAAACAGGTCACGATTTGGTCTCGGACTCGTTGCCAGAAAATGCATTCTCAAGAACCGTACAAAAATGAAAAAGCCTTACATATCATTGATACATAAGGCTTTTTGCTTGTTTTGGCGTCTCTTTGCGGCGCTTTCCAGAGCTGTTGACGAGGCTTGAACTCGTGACCTCTTCCTTACCAAGGAAGTGCTCTACCACTGAGCTACAACAGCAGTTTTCCTCGTTGAGTGGTGCAAAAGTACACAAGAAAAATGAAAAGACCAAAAAAATATGCGCTTTTCACAATTATTTTCTATCTTTACTACCAAATTATAACCAAAAACAGATGAAACGTATTCTGATAGTAGGCGCTGGAGGTCAGATCGGTTCCGAGCTGACAGTCTTTCTGCGTGGAATTTATGGCGGTGCGAATGTCGTGGCTACCGATATGCGCGAATGCCGCAATTTGGGTGAGGACGGACCTTTCGAGGTCTTGAACGCCCTCGATGCTACGGCCATGGCTTCGGTTGTGGCGCGTTATCATGTCGACACGATTTTCAATCTCGTGGCGCTGCTTTCGGCCGTAGGTGAGCGGAATCCCCAGATGGCCTGGAATGTCAACATGGGGGCACTCAACAACTCGCTCGAAGTGGCACGTCAACACCATTGTGCCCTCTTCACCCCCTCGTCGATCGGGGCCTTCGGACCCTCGTCTCCGAAGGATAAGACTCCCCAGGATACGATCATGCAGCCGACGACCATCTACGGGGTCTGCAAAGTCACCGGAGAAATGCTCGGAAACTATTACCACCACAAATACGGGGTGGATACCCGTTCTGTGCGCTTCCCGGGCATCATCTCGAACGTTACGCTGCCCGGCGGCGGCACGACCGATTACGCCGTGGAGATCTACTATGAGGCGATTCGCAGCGGACATTTCACCTGTCCGGTCCCGGGAGACGTCTATATGGACATGATCTATATGCCTGATGCCTTGCGGGCCTGTGTCGAATTGATGGAGGCCGATCCCGCGAAACTCATCCACCGCAACAGCTTCAACCTTGCCTCGATGAGTTTTACTCCGGAGATCATCTATGCCGAAATCAAAAAGCGTCTGCCGGACTTTACGATGGATTACGACATTGATCCTGTCAAGAAGGAGATTGCCGAGAGTTGGCCCAATTCGCTGGATGACACCTGCGCGCGTGAGGAGTGGGGCTGGAAACCCGAATGGGACCTTTCGCGGATGACCGACGACATGCTGGCTCATATCCGCACAAAACTGGGCAAGAACTGATCCCGGTTGGCGGCACCGCACCGAATGGGACCGTTGGGGCAGGATATTTGCTTCGACGGTCTTTTCGTAACAATTGAATTGACGGACGAATATGAAAAAACGGATTTTTCGGGGCATTGTCATTGCCGTGGTGATCTTCGCGGCGATTCTCGCAGGTGGAAGCCTCTATCTGCTTCGCTATTCGTTGCAACCCCTGGCAACGATCGAGGCCAAGAATGCCTCCTCTTATGAATATATGTATGAGGAGTACCCTTTCCTTGAGCCGTGGGTTGACAGCCTCTACCGTACCGGGGCCCTGCGCGACACGTCGATCCTTGGTCGGGAGGGCGAACGGCTTCATGCCCTCTATGTCCGGGCTCCGGAGCCGACGGACCGGACGGCGGTCATTGTGCACGGCTATACGGATAATGCCGTACGGATGCTGATGATCGGCTATCTTTACAACCGCGATCTGGGATTCAATATTCTGCTGCCGGATCTTTACTATCATGGCGAAAGCGCCGGACGGGCCATTCAGATGGGGTGGAAGGATCGGCTCGATGTGCTCCACTGGATGGAGATCGCGAACGGACTTTTCGGCGGGGATACACGGATGGTGGTTCACGGCATCTCGATGGGGGCCGCTACGACAATGATGGTCTCGGGCGAGGTGCAGCAGCCCTACGTGAAGTGCTTCGTCGAGGATTGCGGTTATACGAGTGTCTGGGACGAATTCGCGAAGGAGCTTCGGGAGCAGTTCCACTTGCCGACCTTCCCGTTGTTGGATGTGGCGAGCGGGCTGTGCGGCGTGAAGTTCGGCTGGACGTTCCGCGAGGCTTCGGCTCTGAAGCAGGTGGCCAAATGCAGCCTCCCGATGCTGTTCATTCACGGGGATGCGGACGACTACGTCCCGACGTGGATGGTTTATCCGTTGTACGAGGCCAAGCCGGGCGAGAAGGCGTTGTGGATCGTTCCCGGAGCAACGCATGCCATGTCGTATCGCGATCATCGTGAGGAGTATACGCGACGTGTCGGCGAGTTTGTCGGAAAATACATTCCGGATGATCGGAATTCGGCGGAGCAGGAATAAGCGGACGATGTATGGATAAAGGGGAGGAACAATCGCGTAACGAGCTCTTTTACCGGACCCTCGAAGAGGCGATCGGGCGATTGCCTGCCGAGGTGCGGGCGAGACTTTACCGACCGTGCGCCGAAGCGTGTGTGCGGGATGGAGTGCTTGTCGAGTTACGCCGACAATTCGAGGAGTGTGGTTGCGACCTCGATCGGCAGTATGCGAAATACGGGCGCTCGCCCTTCTTCTTTGCCGAGGTCGTCGAACCGGGACGGCTCTATGAGATGGGATACCCGCGTTGCCTGTGTCCGCAGGTCGAGGCGGGTTTTGTCTCGGCACCGACCCATTGCGAGTGCTCCCGTCAGAGCATTCTTTATGTGTTGGAGGAGTTGTTGCCCGATCGGGACATTGAGGTGGAGACGCTTGAAACGGTTCTGGGCGGCGGCTCGGAGTGTCGTTTCCGGGTAACGGTCCGGAAAGCGGACGGTTCCGGCGCCGCAGGCGGCGAATAACCGGGATCGGATGTTTTCCGACTGGAAGCAGGCTTCTGCTTGCCCGGCTCTGCACAACAAAAAAACCGGAGGTTTTCAACAAACCTCCGGTTTTTTTGTTGTCGGAATCCTCCGCTTATTCGGCTTTGCCGTCGGAACCCAGAACCTCCTTGATCTTGTGGATGTAGAGCTTCTTCATGTTGTCGCGGGCCGGACCCAGGTACTTGCGGGGGTCGAACTCGGCGGGTTTCGTGGCGAAGACCTCACGGATGGCGGCGGTCATGGCAAGACGCGAGTCGGAGTCGATGTTGATCTTGCAGACGGCGCTCTTGGCGGCCTTGCGCAGCTCCTCCTCGGGAATACCTACGGCAGCCTTCAGCGCTCCGCCGTACTTGTTGATCGTGTCGACCTCTTCCTGGGGTACGGACGACGATCCGTGGAGCACGATGGGGAAGCCCGGGAGCTCCTTCTCGATGGCCTCGAGGACGTCGAAAGCCAGGGGGGGCGGAACCAGACGGCCCGTCTTCGGGTCGACGGTGCACTGCTCGGGCGTGAACTTGTAGGCTCCGTGCGAGGTACCGATCGAGATGGCCAGCGAATCCACGCCGGTCTTCGTAACGAAGTCGACAACCTCCTCGGGTTTGGTGTAGTGGCTCTCCTCGGCGGCAACCTCATCCTCGACGCCGGCCAGCACGCCCAGCTCACCCTCGACCGTTACGTCGAACTGGTGGGCATACTCTACGACCTTCTTCGTCAGGGCGACGTTCTCGTCATAGGGCAGCGACGAACCGTCGATCATCACCGACGAGAAGCCCATGTCGACGCAGCTCTTGCAGAGTTCGAACGAATCTCCGTGGTCGAGGTGCAGGACGATCTGGGGTTTCTCCC
>CALUJN010000035.1 GCA_944320985.1 uncultured Alistipes sp.
TGCAGTCCCCGGCCAAGAATGTTATTTCTGCATTGCAGGCTAATGCAGGCCAAAAGATTGCGGGCCTCGTGAAGACGCTCGAATCCAGAAACAACTAATTCACAAACAAGAATCAAAAACAAATTAATAAGCTTACTATTATGGCAGACGTAAAGAAACTCGCTGAAGAACTGGTAAACCTGAAAGTTACCGAGGTTAACGAACTCGCTCAGATCCTCAAGGAGGAGTATGGCATTGAGCCGGCTGCTGCCGCTGTTGCCGTTGCAGCTCCCGCTGCAGGTGCTGGTGAGGCCGCTGCTGCCGAGAAGTCGACGTTCGACGTGATCCTGAAGAACGCCGGCCAGGCTAAACTCCAGGTTATCAAGGCTGTGAAGGACATCGCAGGTCTCTCGCTCGGCGATGCAAAGGCACTCGTTGACGGTGCTCCCAAGGCCGTGAAAGAGGGCGTTTCCAAGGAAGAGGCTGAGCAGATCAAGGGCCAGCTCGAGGAGGCAGGTGCTGAAGTTGAGCTCAAGTAGCATTGCTGCTTAAGCCGCGATAAAACACGAACAGGTATAGGGCTTACCACTGTGTAGGCTCTATGCCTTTTCTTGGTCTAAAGACTGGAAGTGCCGAGCAGGAGCTGTGTCCAGTCTTTGGCGGATGAATGCTCCCGGGGCGCGGATTGCCTTTCGTCGGGAGCATTGCCGGGATAATACCCGCACATTTTGGGGAGCGTAACCCATTACAAGTCAACTAATTTGGATTTTACGATGTCCGCAGCAAAAACACAACAGAGAATTAGCTTTTCCTCGATTAAGAACCGGGTTCCGTATCCGGATCTGCTCGAGGTGCAGCTCAAATCATTCCGGGACTTTTTCCAGATGGACACCACGGCCGAAAACCGTAAGAACGAGGGACTCTACAAGGTCTTTCAGGAAAATTTCCCCATTACGGATACCCGGAACAATTTCGTTCTGGAGTTTATCGACTACTATATCGACCCGCCCCGCTACTCGATCGAAGAGTGTCTCGAGCGCGGACTTACATACAGTGTGCCTCTCAAGGCCAAACTGAAACTTTACTGCACGGACGATGAACACGAAGATTTCGGTGTCGTGGTCCAGGATGTCTATTTCGGTACGATCCCCTACATGACCGAACGCGGTACGTTCGTCATCAACGGCGCCGAGCGCGTCATCGTCTCCCAGCTGCACCGTTCTCCCGGCGTCTTCTTCGGGCAGAGCATGCACACGAACGGTACCAAACTCTACTCGGCCCGCATCATCCCCTTCAAGGGGTCGTGGATCGAGTTCGCCACGGACATCAACAACGTGATGTATGCCTACATCGACCGCAAGAAGAAGCTGCCCGTGACGACGCTGCTGCGTGCTATCGGCTATGAGGCCGACCAGCATATCCTCGAGATCTTCGACCTGGCGGACGAGATCAAGGTCTCGAAGGCGACGCTCAAGAAGGCCGTGGGCCGCAAACTCGCTGCACGCGTGCTTTCGACCTGGGTCGAGGATTTCGTCGACGAGGATACCGGCGAGGTAGTCTCCATCGAGCGGAATAACGTCATTGTCGACCGCGAAACGGTTCTCGAGGAGGAGCACATCGACCAGATCATCGAAAGCGGCGCCAAGACCATCCTGCTGCACAAGGAGAACCAGTCGGGCATCGACTTCTCAATCATCTACAACACCCTTCAGAAAGACCCCTGCAACTCCGAAAAGGAGGCTGTGGTTTACATATACAGGCAGTTGCGCGCTTCGGAGCCGCCCGATGAGGCCACGGCCCGCGACGTGATCGAGAAGCTCTTCTTCTCGGACAAGCGCTACGACCTGGGCGATGTGGGCCGTTACCGCATCAACAAGAAGCTGGATCTGGACATCGATCCGGCCATTCGCACGTTGACACGGGAGGACATCATCGCCATCATCAAGTACCTTATCCAGCTGATCAACTCCAAGGCCGACGTCGACGATATCGACCACCTGTCGAACCGTCGCGTGCGTACCGTCGGAGAGCAGCTGTCGAACCAGTTCTCGGTCGGTTTCGTGCGCATGGCACGTACGATCCGCGAACGGATGAACGTGCGTGACAACGAGGTCTTCACGCCGGTGGACCTGATCAATGCCAAGACCCTTTCGTCGGTGATCAACTCCTTCTTCGGCACTTCGCAGCTCTCGCAGTTCATGGACCAGATCAACCCGCTGGCCGAAATTACGCACAAGCGCCGTCTGTCGGCCCTCGGCCCCGGCGGTCTGTCGCGTGACCGTGCCGGTTTCGAGGTTCGTGACGTGCACTACACCCACTACGGACGTCTCTGCCCGATCGAATCGCCGGAAGGCCCGAACATCGGTCTGATTTCCTCGCTGTGCGTCTATGCGCGTATCTCTCCGATGGGATTCATCGAGACGCCGTACCGTACGGTCGAGAACGGAAAGGTCGATCTGGACAACTCCCATATCCGCTACTATTCGGCCGAAGAGGAGGAGGGCAAGATCGTTGCCCAGTCGAACGTTCCGCTCGGTGACGACGGCTCGTTCCTGGAGCCGGATCGTGTGAAGGCGCGCGAAGGCGCCGACTTCCCCGTCGTGACGGCCAACGAGGTCAATCTCATGGACGTGGCACCGAACCAGATCGCCTCGATCGCCGCCAGCCTGATCCCCTTCCTGGAGCACGACGACGCAAACCGTGCCCTGATGGGTTCGAACATGATGCGCCAGGCCGTGCCCCTGGTGACGTGCGAAGCCCCGATCGTCGGCACGGGTATCGAGAAGGACATGATCTCCGACAGCCGCATCCAGATTGTGGCCGAAGGCGACG
>CALUJN010000036.1 GCA_944320985.1 uncultured Alistipes sp.
AGTCCAAATCTACCGCCAAGCCTCAAAGCTTACGACAAGCCCCGGTTCACTGCGACTCCATATCAAAATTACCTGTGATTACATCACGCTGCAAATCTACATGCGACAAGCCTGCCGATTTTTCGATGCTCGATCCGCATGAAATAGAATCGATTACCATTCTGAAGGATGCCGCGGCTACGGCCATATACGGACAGCGCGGAGCCAATGGCGTGATTCTGGTCCGGACCAAGCGCGGACGGAACGGAGAGTTGAAAATAAGCGTCGACGCACAGTACGGATTTCAGCAGTTGCTGGGATTGCCCCGATTCCTGAATTCCTACTATTATGGATGGCTGTATAATGAGGCCAGCTACAACGACGGAAACTCCGTCCCCTATTACGATCTTGCCACGTTGCAGAAGTACAAGGAGTAGAAAGGAAACGACCGTTATACGCATCCGAGCAATGATTATGTCGGGGAGTTTCTGAAAGATTTCGCGCCGATCCAACGGTATTCGATTTCCGCAACGGGTGGAGGCGAGGCCGTCAAGTACAACGTTGTGCTGGGACTTGCGGACCAACAGGGGTTTTATGCATATGCGGTACGAGATCCGAAGTACTCGACCAATGCGAGCATGAGACGCTACAATGTCCGGACCAACATTGACGCCCGGCTGGCTAAGAATCTGAATATCAAATTCAACCTGGCCGCCCAGTTCATCCGTCGCAAATCTCCGTTCGTGGATACGTACACGATCTGGAATACGATCATGCATGAACGCCCCAATGCCTATCCCATCTTCACGCCGTCGGGCAATCTGGGTGGAACGGCGAATAATCTGAACAACATCGTGGGACTGATGTCGCGATCGGGCTATCGGGAGGTGAACGACCGGAATATCCAGGGCATGATGTTGGCGGATTATCGGATGGACTTCCTCACCAAAGGGCTGTCGTTCAATCTGGCGGTCGGATACAACGGATACAACACGTATGGATTCAGCCAGAAGCAGGAGTTTGCAGTCTATGGCGTCGATGAGTCGCTGAACGAGATCAAGTACGGCGAGGACAAACCGCTGGCCGAAGGTACCGACCTGAACAATGACATGGACTATACGGCCTCGATCTGGGCCGGATTCAAATATGCCCGGCGTTTTGCCCGTCACAACGTGCAGGCCATGGCCATCTGGTCGTATGACAGTCAACACATCCCGGTATACTCCCCGTATCGGAATCTCAACATGGGACTCAATGCCGGTTATGATTATGACAATCGCTATTTCATCTCGGGAACGATCAACTATTCGGGCAGCGACGACTATCAGCGAGGCGACCGTTTCGGCCTGTTTTGGGCGGTATCCGCAGCCTGGAACCTCAAGAACGAGGCTTGGCTGAAAGAGTCGAAGGCCGTAAGCCGGCTGCTGATCCGGGGCTCTTACGGTTTGACCGGCAACAACGAGAAACCGGAAGATGCTTCCCGGTATGCCTATCAGACGAAGTTCTACAATCCGTACAATTATTCATTCGGCAAATCGTACGGTTCGGTGAAGTGTACGGATGAGTCCTATGTCGGCAACCCGCTGTATACATGGGAAAAGGCCCGTCAGTTCAATATCGGGTTCGATCTGGAGTTTGTGAAGCGCTACTATGTGTCGTTCGACTATTTCCGCGATTACCGGTACGACATCCTTACGGCGTCGTCGGGAAGCATCCCGGAGATCATTGGATATACACCCTCCTACGCCAACCTCGGGGAGGTCAAATCTCAGGGTCTGGAGGCCGTTGTCGGAACGACCCAACAGCTGGGCAAACTGATGTTGAATCTGGATTTGTCCACCTCCTTCTTCCGGAATGAAGTTATCGAGAACGAAGAGGTTCCCGGACTCTATCCCAATCAGCAGGGAATCGGCAAACCGGGATATGGAATGTGGGGGTTGCGCTCGGAAGGATTCTTCTACGACGAGGCGGATATAGCGTCTCATGATCCTCAGGCATTCGGAAATTACTCGCCCGGCGATATCAAATATACGGATATCAACGACGATGGTGTGGTCGATACGCGGGACGTTTACCGATTGGGCGGCGCCTCAATGCCGGAGATCTTTTCGGCCCTGAACCTGAAACTCGCTTATCGGGGTTTTGACCTGGGGGTACAGATTACAGGGATGTTCAACAGAATGGTTTATATCCCGGATGAGTTCAGCAGTGCCCTCCATAGTGGCGGAAAGGTTGCCGAGAATGTCTGGGGACGATGGGCTTATTATGTGGATCCGCTCAGCGGCAATCTGGTTGATACCCGTTTGACGGCCCAATACCCGAAACTTTCCACGAAAAAGTCCGCGAACAACAATCAGAATTCGACCCAGAATATCCGGAATGGTAATTTTATCCGGTTGAAGAACATCGAATTCGGATATACCTTCCCGCGACGCTGGACAAAATTCATGACTCTCCGGTTGTATGCCAATGCAGACAATCTGTGCCTGCTCTATGATGCCGCCAAAGTCGGGGATCCGGAGAATCCCGGAGCCTGCATCTGGGGATATGGCAAAACTCGTATTTTCTCGTTCGGCCTTACGGCGAATTTCTAATCAATAGTGGAAAAGATGATGAAAAGAGGTGCATATATATTTATTACATGTTGTTTATCGCTTCTGATCGGCAGCTGCGAATCGTTGCTGGATAAGAAATTCGACGACAACATTGACGATCAGATGCTGCTCTCGAATCGGGAGATGATGATCGGCCTGCTGAATGAAGCGTATGTTTATCTGCCGCGCAATGACGGCTCGTACAACTGCGTGGACGGCGCCATGCTGGATTGTGCGACGGATGATGCCGTAGAGTCGACCCCGACGTCGGCGATTCATAACATGACCAACGGTGCCTGGGGACCCTACAACGTGGTGGATGACAAATGGGCCTATTTCTATGCCGGAATACGCAAGGTGCAGACGTTTCTGCATTACATTGCACTGACGGACGTGGTCGAAAACAACGAAATTCCGGGATCCGACATGTCCCGGTTGAAGGACCGGTTGATCGGGGAGGCTTATTTCCTGCAGGCGCTGTATTATTTTGAGCTGACCCGACGCTACGGGGATGTCCCGCTCGTCGAGTCGTTGTTGGAGCCGGACATTGCAGCCCTGGACATTCCCCGGACCCCTTATGATGAGATCGTGCAGCGGATTGTCACGTGGTGTGAAAATGCAGCGTCCATACTTCCGGTTCAATACAGTGACGTGAATGTGGGTCGGGCGACGAAAGGTGCGGCCCTGATGCTGAAGGCGCGGACCCTGCTCTACGCCGCCAGCGAGTTGCATAACCCGAATCATGATCAGCAGAAGTGGATCGACGCGGAAAAGGCGACCCGTGAATTCCTGGAATTCAACAAGACGAACGGGGAACCGTACAAGCTCTATGCCTCGTTTGCCGATCAGTTCCTTGTCCCCTACAACAGCGAGGTCATCTTTGCAACGCAGTATCTGAATCGCAAGGATGTCGAGCAGATGAATGTCCCCAACGGATATACCGGCGGTCTTGGACATACGAATCCGTCACAGAATCTGGTGGACGCCTTCGAAATCAAGATTGACGGAGTCTATGTGCCGTATGACAAAAAACGGGATGAAGCGAAGATGTACTCCTCCGATCGCGATCCGCGGTTGGCCGCGACGGTCCTGTATAATGGTGCGAATTTCAAGGATCGTCCGGTGGAGACCTTCGTCGGGGGCCGTGACGGGTTGAATCTCACACCCAATCATACGAAAACCGGATATTATCTGCGCAAGTTCCTCGACCCGTCCATCAACATGAGCGAGGATCAGAGTCTGCGACGGGTCGCATGGGTCATTTTCCGATATGCGGAGGCGCTGCTCAACTATGCGGAGGCCCGTAACGAGATGCTTCCGGCTCCGGATGAGCAGGTCTATGAGGCCTTGAGTGCGGTGCGCGAACGGAGTATGGGGGCCGCCGGACGCCTGACGGCGGACTTGAACTGGAGCAAGGAGGAGATGCGTGCCCGGATTCGCAATGAACGACGCGTCGAGTTTGCATTTGAGGAGCATCGATTCTGGGATGTCCGTCGATGGAACGAGGCTGAAACCCAGTTTACGCTCCCCATCGAGGGGATCCGGATTACGATGTCGGGAGATTCGGGTGCGGTCATGGAACGCTTCGTGGTCGATGCAAACCGGAAGTTTACGAGTCCGATGTATTACTATCCGATTCATTACCAGAGTGCGCTCAAGGCGCCGACGACCGGACAGACCGTATCATGGAGATAAAAGGAGCCGATATGAAAAGATTGCTTGTAATCGTAATGCTGATTGCCTGTGGAGGCTGCGTCTCCCGCCCGAATGTTGAGCGGATGTTGCTTGACCGGGACGAATACGTATGGGCCGGCATCGTCAATGACGGATCCATGATGCCGTTGCAGGCGGGATACGGGTTCGATTTCTCCGAAACGAACCGGTACAACCAGATCCAGCCTCTGCTGCTGACCTCGAAAGGACGCTACATCTGGTCGGAGCACCCTTTCCGCTTTGAGATCAAGGAGGGTTGCATCGAGATTCTGAACGCCGATTCGTGTGTGATAGGCCGTTGCGGTGAAACCCTGACCGAAGCCTATGATTATGTGTCACGCCAATATTTCCCGCCGAGCGGAGCAATGCCCGACTCCCTGTTGTTTGCCGCGCCTCAGTACAACACGTGGATTGAGCTCAATTTCTCCCAGAATCAGCAGGATGTCCTGCGATATGCCCGCTCTGTTGTCGAAAACGGACTGCAGCCCGGCGTGTTGATGATCGATGACACCTGGCAGGAGGATTACGGCCTTTGGGATTTTCACCCCGGACGTTTCCCCGCGCCGAAACAGATGGTTGACGAGCTCCACGCGATGGAATTTAAGGTGATGTTATGGATTGTGCCGTTTGTCAGCCCCGATCAGAATCTGATCTATCATGATCTGAAAAAACACGGGGCCCTGTTGCGCGATGCCGTTGACAACGAGCCCCGGATGATCCGATGGTGGAACGGGGTCTCTGCGGTGCTCGACCTGTCGAACGAATATGCCGTGGAGTGGTTTAACGGCAGGCTGGATGCATTGGTCGCCAAATACGGAATCGATGGATTCAAGTTCGATGCCGGAGATCTGGAGTATTATCCGCAGGGAACGGTAAGCGAAGGCGGATTCTCGGCTCATGATCAATGCCGGGCCTATGCGATGCAGGGGCTGCGCTTCTCGCTTAACGAATACCGGGCCTGCTGGAAGATGGGAGGCTGGCCGCTTGCCCAGCGTCTCTCGGACAAGGTTCATACGTGGGAAGCCCTGCAGACGCTGATTCCCAACATGGCGGTCGCGGGACTTATGGGATATTACTTTTCCTGCCCCGACATGATCGGAGGCGGAGAAATCGGAGCTTTTCTGAATGCTTCGTCCCTGAATCAGGATCTGATCGTTCGCTCTGCGCAATGCCATGCGCTGATGCCGATGATGCAATTCTCGGTCGCCCCGTGGCGGATTCTCGATGACGACCATTTCCGGGCCGTGAAAAAGGCGGTGGAGATCCGTAAGAAATTTACGCCGTTGATTCTCTCCCTGGCCAAGGAGGCCGCCATCATCGGTACGCCTATTTTGCGGAATATGGAGTATGTATACCCCAACCTTGGCTATGCCTCGATTCAAGATCAGTTCATGTTGGGCGACAAGCTGCTGGTTGCCCCCCAGTTGACGGAGGGGACCGTACGCACGGTCGTATTACCCGAAGGCGAGTGGGTGTCGGATACGGGCGAGGTGCTCCAGGGAGGCTGCCGCATAACGATTGACGTGCCGATCGACCGATTGCCATATTTTGAGAAAATAAAATGAAACGGCCATGAATAAATTGAAGATTTGCCTGTTGTGGCTTTTGTCCGCATTCGCGGTCGGGAGCGCCGGGGCCCAAAATTCCCGGGTGGTTGATGTGGTCGTCACCCCCGATCATGCGGACTGGCTGTATGTCTGTGGCGAGGAGGCCGTTTTTACGGTACGGGGAATCCGGAGCGCCGTCGCTTTGGACGGACGATCTCGAACTCACCTATGAATACGGCCCCGAGATGCTTCGTTCCGCACAGAAACAAGGACGGGTGCGGCTCAAGAATGGAACGGCAACCATTCGCTGCGGAACAATGACTTCGCCCGGATTCCTGCGATGCAAGGTATGGGCGGAATATGACGGGGAACGTTATGAAGGTTTGGCGACTGCAGCCTATGAACCCACCCGGATTCGTCCTACGGTGACGGAACCGGCCGTTTTCGACACATTCTGGCAATCCTCCCTGCAGGAGCTGGCGGCAATACCGATCTCCAGCAAGATGGAGCTGCTCCCCGAACGCTGTACCGCAGAGGTAAATGTGTATCAGGTCTGTCTGGATAATATCCAGGGCAGCAAGATGTACGGAATCCTGACGGTTCCCGCCAAAGCGGGAAAATATCCCGTCATGCTTAAGGTTCCGGGGGCGGGCATTCGAAGTTATGCCGGGGATGTCTGGAGCGCCCGGAACGGGATCATCACGTTCGAAATCGGAATACATGGCATTCCCGTTACACTGCCGGAGACGCTCTATGAAGATCTGGGGAAGGGGGCCTTGTCGGGCTACACGTCCATCGGGCTCAACAACCGTCAGACATTCTACTATCGCAGAGTTTACCTCGGATGCAGCCGGGCTGTCGATTTCCTGACATCTCTCGAGGCGTTTGACGGGAAAAACGTGGCCGTATCGGGCGGCAGCCAGGGCGGAGCGCTTACCGTCGTGACGGCAGCCCTGAATCCCAAAGTGAGCGTAGTGGTTTCCTATTATCCCGCGTTGTGCGATCTGACCGGTTTTTTGCATGACAGAGCCGGTGGCTGGCCTCACTATTTCCGGGATAATTGGGCTGCGGACATATCGGGGGCCAGGACCACATTGCCCTATTTCGACGTGGTGAACTTTGCCCGGCGACTCACGCAGCCCGTGATGTTCTCCTGGGGGTATAATGATGAGGTATGTCCTCCGACGTCGTTCTATTCGGCATACAACGTCGTGACAGCTCCCAAATGCGTGAACATCGTCGAGGAGACAGGACATTGGACCTATCCGGAGCAATGGCACAAAACCGACCGGTTCATCCGGGATCACCTGAAAGCAATTGAACAGTAAAGGATACGAACATGAAAACACAAAAACATACACTTCTCGGAGGGATGCTCCTGCTGTTGATGGCCTCTTTTCAACTCACAGGATGCAAAGAGAAGGATCAAGAGGTCTTAAGCAGCGAGAAATCCATTGAGGAGTACTACTTCCTGAAACAATACAATCCCGGGATGGACAGGGAGCGTATCGATGGCGTAATCGACGAATCGACTCAGACAATCCGGGTGGAGATCGAACAGCGGGGGCTCGACATATCGAATCTGAAAGCCTCGTTCAAGGTCTCGGACTGGAGTTCCATCGCCATTGGAACCATATCCCAGGAGAGCGGACAGACGATAAACGACTTCAACCAGCCGCTCACGTATACCTTGCGGGCAATGGACGGTACGACGAAAGATTATACCGTGGAGGTGACTGTGCCCTTGTATGACGGATCGTCATTGCTCGACATGAAACTACTTCAGATTCACAACGAGTCGCTGAACAGCGATTGTACGGGGCAGATCAATGAAGAGACCAGGACCGTCACTTTCGATGTTCCCTATGAGACGGACTTGAGCGCTCTGCGGTTCAGTTTCGAGCTGTCGCCGAAAGCTACGGCGGCAATTGGATCGGTGATTCAGGAGAGCGGGGTCACGGAAAACGACTTTTCCGAATCAAATACGAAAACATTTACGGTAACTTCAGAGGATCAGGAGCATACGACGGATTATACGATCGTCGTCAATAAAGAGACCTCTCGGACCTATTATTTTACGTCGCAGGCGGATGTGGATAATTTTGATCCGGTCGTGCCGATCAAGAATGTCGTCTTTACGGGCCCCGGAATTACCAATGAGGTGATGTGCTCGTTTGCCCAACGGCAGTTCGACATCGGAAACAACATCGAACTCGACAATACCGACATTACGGACCTCGGCTTTATTCAGTATCTGAAGGATCCGGATCTGGGATACGTGATCCGGAACCACAGCCAGTTTGTCGATCTGGATGAAATCTGGCGGGTGACGGTCTTCAAGGGCGATTTCATCATTGAGGATAATACGCCTGCGTTTAAGATCAAGCAAGGTTATCTGGAACAGGTTACGGAGATTGCCGGAGATCTGCGGATCCGTGCAACTGATATCGAGTCGCAACTCCTGAGCGGATGTCGTCGGATCGGCGGAAATGTTCATCTCGAAATTGTCGGAACTCCGACGGGCGAGTGCTGGATACTGTTCGGCGGCTGGTCCGGGGCGAAGCTGGAGACGATCGGCGGAGACCTCTATATTGCCAATTTCCCGAAATTGGGATCATTGGGCGGATTGGAGGCCCTGACTTCGATTGGCGGGAATGTGACAATAACCGGCAATTCCGGCGAATATAGTGAGATGGAGACGAATCCCAACGGCTGGGCTTTGGTCAAGAAATGGGTGGAGACCGGCGTTGTGAAACCGGGTGCATCGTTGACGCTGGTTCGCGCCGATGGCAGCAAAGTGGATCTGGATAATTATTGATGGGATTTAATACTGAAACAGAAAATGAAACATATCTTGTTGATCGGATTTTTCTCCTGCATGATCGGCGGTTTGTGGACATCATGTACGAATTACGACTTTAATGCGGGCCCGGATCTGGGTCTGACATTCCCGGAGGATACTCCGCGGGATACGTTGCCCGTTCCGTTGTATCCGTATATCAAGCACAACGGGGATCCTTATCTTCTCTATGGGGTCCATATCCGGGTCGACGTGCTGAGTGACAAAACGGAGATCGAGGAGCATTTTGCCAAGAGTGCGGAGCTGGGATTCCGGACCGTTGTGGTCCCCGTGGCATGGGGAAACATCGAGCCGCAAATGGGACAATACGACTTTGAACGAGTCAGAATGTACTACGACCTGGCCCGGAAGTATGCGCTTCAGATCCAATTATTGTGGTTCGGATCAAACGTCTGCGGAACTTCGTCGGCTCCGGACTATGTCAATACCAACCCTGCCCTATATCCGCAACATCCGGGAGCCGTCAATGCGGAGTGGGGAACATTCCTCGACTTGTCGGTATCGGAGACCCTGTCTCGGGAGAAGCTGGCATTGTCCAAGCTCCTGGACTATATTGCGGCGTATGATACGGATAAGCGGACCGTGATGGTGCAGATCGAGAATGAACCGGACGGCGGTGGCCCCGAATATGATCCGGGTACGAATATCTGGTGGACAACGCCTGAAAATGTATTGAAGTATTGCTTTGTCGGAGGACAGTTCGCAGCGGCCGGTACGGCGATGAGTGCCCTGGGACAGATTGTCCATTATCACCTGCCGGGAATTCCGACCCGTGTGAATCTCATGAATATCCAGCAGTATGCAAACATGGAGGTGGTAAAGGAGCTGGAGGCATATCCCGGAATCGATATTGTGGGCATTGACAACTATGCCAAATCGGTCGCCGAGGTGGATCCCTATGTGGATTGTATTACGACGGGGCGCAACATCCCGCATATTCCGGAGAATTCGGGAAATGTCCGGGCTTATCAGGCTATAGCGGGACGGATGTTCGAACTTGGCGGAGGCGTTATCATCTACGAACTGAAGACAGGACCCAAGTTCTCGCCGGACTATGATCTCGGAATCTATCGTTTGGGCGACGGTTGGGTTGAACGGGACGGTACCGAGGAGATCAAATCGTCGGGGCTGAGCGGTTCCGGACAGCTGGAAAATAAAACGGCGGATATCAAGAACTTCAATACGATGATCTACAAGGCTGACCAGCAGATCGCATCGGCCGGAAAGGGAAATATCGCGGCCTTCAACAAGGCGAATGCCGGGGAGGTCGAAAACGAGGTTCTGCAAGTCAACTCCATCCCGTTTTCCTATTCGTGTCCTACGGGTTCGTTCGGTCTTGTCCTGAAGGTTGAGGGGACAAACGACTACCTGTTGATGGCATTGGCCGATAACACGACCTTCGGAATCGAGGCTTTTGACGGAGACAGCGCCTCCATCGGTTCGTATGCCGGAACACAATGGCAGGAGGAATCCGTACGCGAGGTCGTGGACCATACGATTCGGTTGAACGGTTGTGAGGTGGCACGAATAACGTTGGAATAGATCGGAAGCGAGCGAATGAAACAGAGCGACATTCGAACGAAGAATTTGAATGTCGCTCGTTTCTTGAACGGGAGATGCTTCCGACGAAAAAAATGAGAATTTGGGATTATGTACCGTTTGTGGAGTCTCCTTTCGATTGCAATAGTTGCGATCTCTGGAGCGACCTATGGACAGGAGTTTACCTTGACACAGGGATGGCGTTTTTATCGGGGTGACGACGCTGCAGCCTCCCGGGTCGATTATGACGATCGGCATTGGCAGATCGTCGAGGTGCCGCATGATTGGGCGATTACCGGACCTTTCGACCGGAAAAATGACCTGCAGACTGTGGCCGTCACTCAGAATTATGAAACAACGGCATCCGTCAAAACGGGACGGACCGGAGGCCTGCCGTATACCGGAACGGGATGGTACAGAAGACGGCTCGATTTAAGCGGGCTGGATCTCCGGAATCAAAGGGTGCTGCTGTATTTCGACGGAGTAATGAGTGAGTCCCGGGTCTATGTGAACGGGCAGGAGGTCGCTTACTGGCCGTATGGATACAATGCCTTTCATGTCGACATTACGGATTTCATCCGTTCCGATGCCGGAAACATCCTGGCGGTTCGGGCGGAAAATCGGCCGTTCTCGTCCCGCTGGTATAGCGGTGCGGGAATTTATCGGAATGTCAAGCTGATTGTTAAGAATCGGATTCATGTTCCGATCTGGGGAGTATGGATCACAACCCCGGAAGTGAGCGGAACCCGGGCCCGGATCGATGTGCGGACAAGCATTGACAACTGTTCGGAGGAGATTCGGGTGAGGAGCCGGATTCTCGATCCGCACGGCGTTTGTGTCGCGGAGCGAGAAGAGCGCCATGAAGCTTCGACATCGCTGGTCGAACAAAGTTTTGAGATTGAAAAGCCGTGCCTGTGGTCTCCGGAGGCTCCTGCACTGTATCGCTTCGAGTGTGAAATCCGGGCCCATGGAGAGGTGGTGGAACGCACCTCTTCGACGTTCGGAATCCGGAGTATCGGGATCGTCCCGGAGAAGGGCTTTTATCTGAATGGACAGCAACGCAAATTCCAGGGCGTTTGTCTGCACCATGACCTGGGTCCGCTCGGTGCGGCAGTCCATCGGGCGGCGATCCGGCGTCAGCTGACGCTGCTTAAGGAGATGGGGGCTGATGCGATTCGGACCTCCCACAACATGCCGGCCTCGGAACTGGTGGAGCTGTGTGATTCGATGGGCTTCATGGTGATGGTCGAACCCTTTGACGAATGGGACGTGGCGAAATGTGAAAACGGGTATCATCGTTTCTTTGAGGAGTGGGCCGAACGGGATCTCATGAACATGGTGCACCATTTCCGGAACAACCCGAGTGTCGTGATGTGGAGCATCGGAAATGAAGTGCCGACCCAATGAGAGCCGGCCGGATCCAAGGTTGCGGAATTCCTGCAGGGGATCATCCATCGGGAGGATCCGACGCGTCCGGTCACGTGTGGTATGGACCGGGTTGACTGTGTGCTGAACAATGGCTTTGCCGCCGTACTGGATGTCCCGGGGTTGAACTATCGGACCGGCGTCTATCAACAGGCCTACGAGTCCTTGCCGCAAAAGGTCGTACTGGGTACGGAGACTGCCTCGACGGTAAGTTCCCGAGGGGTCTATAAATTTCCGGTGGAACAACGTGCGGCTGCCATCCATGACGATCACCAAAGTTCGTCGTATGATGTGGAATATTGCCCGTGGTCCAACATCCCGGATGCGGATTTTGCCTTGGCGGAGGACTTCCCCTGGACCATGGGGCAGTTCGTCTGGACGGGGTTTGATTATTTGGGGGAGCCCACGCCGTATGATACGGATGCCTGGCCCAGCCACAGCTCCCTGTTCGGAATCATCGATCTGGCATCTATTCCCAAAGACCGTTACTATCTGTATCGGAGCATCTGGAACCGGAATGAACCGACGCTTCATGTTCTGCCGCACTGGACATGGCCCGGACGGGAGGGCAAGAAAACTCCGGTATTCGTATACAGTTCTTATCCGGAGGTGGAATTGTTCGTCAACGGAGTTTCGCAGGGCGTGAGAACCCGGACCCGGAAGACCCTGATGGAGCGATATCGGCTGATGGGGCCCGACGTGGTCTATGAACCGGGAGAATTGAAGGCTGTAGCATACGATTCGTCGAAACGTGCGGTTGACAGTGTGATTGTCCGGACGGCCGGAGCGCCGGATCGGCTTTGTTTGACGCCGGACCGAACGGTGATTGGAGGTCGAAGGGATCTTGTCTATATCAATGTGAAGATGCTGGACGCAGCAGGACATTTCGTGCCGACAGATTGCCGGACCGTACGGGTAAAAGTCTCCGGGGCGGGGCGTTTCAAGGCGATGGCCAATGGGGATCCGACCTCGCTTGAGATGTTCCATATGCCGCAAATGCACTTGTTCAATGGCCAGTTGACCGTTATCGTGGAATCATTGGAACCGGGAGACATCATCATCGAGGTACAGGCGGATGGGGTCAAATCGGACCGGCTGCTCGTAAAAGCGGAATAAAAGGATGCGAATTGATGTTCGAGAAGGGATAATGTCGAATTTTAATCAAGATTGAAATGAAAAAGATTAAAAATGTGTTTGGCACTTTGATCGCGATGGTATGCAGCACCCTATGTTTGTGGGCCTGTCAACAAGATAAGGCCTTTACATCCGGGGTGAAGTCCCAGGGTCGTGAAAAAATGTTGACAGGGCGTTACGAGCCGACCTGGGAATCGCTTTCGCAATACGGAAAGGCTCCCGAATGGTTCCGGGATGCCAAGTTCGGAATCTGGGCCCACTGGGGCCCCCAATGTGTTCCCGAAGCCGGGGATTGGTATGCCCGTCTGATGTATATGGAAAAGGAGAATGCCTATGCTTATCACAACCTCCACTACGGGCACCCCTCTCAATTCGGCTTCAAGGACATCATCCCCCTCTGGAAAGGGGAACGATGGGATCCCGAAGCTTTGGTCAGGAAGTTTAAGGAGGTAGGAGCCCGGTATTTTGTGGCGATGGCGAATCACCACGACAATTTCGATTTGTGGAACAGTAAATATCATCGCTGGAATTCGGTGAATCTCGGCCCCAAGAAGGATATTCTGGAAGGATGGTCGAAAGCTGCCCGCAACAACGGCCTGTATTTCGGGGTCAGCGTCCATGCGGCACATGCCTGGATGTTCTATGAACCGGCCCAGGGTTGTGATTCTCAAGGGCCCATGGCGGGAGTTCCATATGATGGAAAGTTGACCGCGGCCGATGGCAAAGGCACCTGGTGGGAGGGGTATGATCCCCAGGAACTGTATGCACAGAATCATCCGGTCGCCGAGGTCTATTCGTGGGAATGGGGTGACAAGGTGTCGGTTCCGGACGTCAACTATTGTCAGGATTTTTTCGACCGGCACGTCGACATGATCAACCGATACGATCCCGATCTGTTATATTTCGACGATACGGAACTCCCCTTGTGGCCGATCAGTGTGCAAGGTCTGCGTATCGCGGCTCATTTCTACAATAAAAGCATCCGGGATCACGGGGAGAATCAGGCCGTGCTGACCGGAAAGAAACTGTCGGAGGAGCACAAAGACGCTTTGGTTTGCGACATCGAACGGGGCGTTACGAATGCCATCGAATCCCATCCCTGGCAGACCTGTACCTGCCTTGGATTCTGGCATTATGATCGTTGGGTGAATGAGCAAGACGGATACAAGACGGCTCCGACCGTCATCCGCATGCTGGTTGATATCGTCAGCAAGAACGGCAACTTGCTATTGAGTGTTCCGATTCGTCCGGATGGCACGATCGATGAAAAAGAGGAACTTATTCTTCAAGGTATTGCCGCCTGGATGAAGATCAACGGTGAGGCAATCTATGGTAGCCGGCCCTGGAAGATCTACGGAGAGGGTCCGTCTGTTGACAAGGGGGATCAAAACCAGACCGAATCCGAAGAGCAAATCGAAAATTCCTATACGTCGGAGGATATCCGTTTTGTTGAAAAGAATGGAATACTCTATGCGCATGTGTTGGCATGGCCGGTTGACGGCTCTCGGGTGGTGATAAAGTCGCTGGCGACAGATTCGCCGCTCTATGAAGGCGAAATCGGACAGGTAGAGTTGCTGGGACATGAAGGGAAGCTTCCGTTCCATCGCGGTTCGGAGGGTCTTGAGGTGACGCTGCCGGCCGAGAAGCCCAACGAGATCCTGCCGGTGCTCAAAATCAGACATTGACAACAATCCCATCACAACCGCGTCCGGAAGTGTCTCAAGAAAACGGGGCTGAGGAATAGGCCGGCATTACAACATGCACGGAACGGAGCCTCCAATCCAAATCCCGTACAAATCGGGACGATGGCGACATCCATCGGACAACGGACCCTCAGCCGGAAGAAGGACGGAGGGGGGGGGTAAAAAAGTGCGGGCTGACAGGGGTCAGCCCGCACTTCTGCAACGTCCGCTATCGGCCGGCCGTTGTTCGGGGATCCGCCTGCCCGGGAATCTCGCCGACCGGAATATTTGTCAGCAGAACGAAACTTTCGGCCGGGAGCGTCGTCCGGAACGTGCGTCCGGAAATATTGCGTTCGCAAGGAACGGGCAGGCCCCGTTCGTCACAGGCCCGATCCTCTTCCGTATAACGGTACAGCATTCCGCCGGCAAGATCCTCCGGCAGCGTGATCTCGATATCGTACGGCTCCGACGAGAAATTGACCGCCGCCACGCTGTAGGCCCCCTCTTTGCGCGCCGCAACCGCACGAAGACCCTCCCGCTGCGGAGCTTCGCAGGCCAGGATCTCGCTGCCGGCCGGGAAATAGCGGCACATCAACGACCAGGTATAATACCACGGACGCAGCGCCTCCTGCGAAGCGTCGCCGAAGACCTCCTCGCCGAGGATGTTCCACATGCCCCAGATCTTCACATCCTCCGTGCGTCCCGAATCGCCGTTCGAGTGCATCGCATCGTCGAGCATCCAGGCCGCAACTCCCGAAAGCCCGTTGTTCATCACCTCCATGGCCAGCAACGGCATATCCAGACCATAAAAATAGTCATAGCAGAGCATGTTGCAGTCCGATCCCCGGGTGAAGGGGTGTCCGACGACCCGCCGGTCGTATTCCGCCTTCAGCAGCGAATCCTCCGGGGCCGAATACTTGTAGCCGGCCTCTCCGAGGATCAGACGCTTCCCGGCGGGAACCGCCGCCCGGATGTTGCGCAGTTTCCCGGCATAGGACCCGCTGCGCACCTCATACTGACCGGGATAGGAGTGCACGTCATAGATCCCGATCCGTGCATCGAATTCCTGCGCACTTTGGGACACCCACCCCGCCGCATCGTACTCCGACGCCGGATTCCGGTAGCCCGCCACCACGTCGGGGGCCGCAAACGACACCTTCCGTTTCAGATCCGGATACCGGGAGAGCTCGGCATCGAAACGCCAGAGCATCGAACTCCACAACCCGTAATCCCCGTTGGTCGAAGCCCAGTTGCCGTCGGGCTCGTTGAAGATGATGAAGTAACGGATGCAGTCGAAGCCCAGATCACAGACCAGGAAGTTTAGATAATCGACCGACATCTCCACCCACTGCTGCGAATCCTTCATCTCCCAGGTCGGCGGATTGTACTCGCCGTAGGCCACCGTAATGCCGCGGTCCTGGCAGTATTGCAACAGACGGCGCAGCGACGCAAGGTTGCGGGTCCGGTCGTAACGCCCCGTCCGCGCGTCATAATAGCGATACGGGCTGTTGATCATGCAGCGCACATAGCCCGGACGCATGAAGTCGAGCCGTTCGAAGAGTTTCGCCCAGTCGGCGTCGCTCACCTCGGCGCCCCAGGCCTCCGCCTCGTCGTAAGGATCCCACTCGACACCGTTGCCGAGATAATCCCTGCTTACGACACGTTCGGTCACATCGATCCGGAGAACAGCCTCCGAAGTACAGGCCGCAAGCAGACTCACCGCTCCGACCAACGGAATCAAAAATCCTTTCATAGTTATTGTTTTGTTCGGTAGATGAAGCATGCCCAGACCGGAAGCCCCGTACACCTCGCCGCAAAACCGATCCGAGACGCCCGGGTAGCTCCAGGTATTGCAAAGATAGGTCGTCGAAACCCGACCGTTTTGTATAACTCCGCTGAATAAACGTACTTTTTTGAATTCTCAATCGAGCTTCCCGAATTATTCCTAATTTTGTCTTCGGGAGCAATTCCGATCGGATGCAGCAAAACATCACACAACATAAAAAACAGGCAGTAAAAAACCAACCCGTTATGAAAAACCTCAAACCGATTCTTACCGCCGTGGGATTCGGACTGGCGCTCTCCGTCGCCGCCAATCCCCTCCGGCAGACGTTGCACGACGGCTGGCAGTTCCGCCAGGCCCGGCTCAACAACTGGTATCCGGCCACGGTTCCCGGCACCGTACACACCGATCTGATGGCCAACCAGATTATCGAAGATCCCTACTTCCGGCTCAATGAACGCGGCGTGCAGTGGGTCGACAAGGAGGACTGGATCTACGAAACACGTTTCCAAGCCGACGACGAACTGCTGGCCCGCGAACGGATCGATCTCGTATTCGAGGGACTCGACACCTATGCCGACGTCTACCTCAATGACGAAAAGGTGCTCGCGGCAGACAACATGTTCCGCCGCTGGCGGACGGATGTCAAAGGGAAACTCCGCAGCGGCGAGAATGTGCTGAAGGTCTATTTCCATTCGCCGATCAAGGTCGATCTGCCCAAATACGACTCCCTGCCCTACCACTACGAGGCCATCAACGACCAGTCGGAGAACGGCGGGCTGCTCGACAAACGGATCAGCATCTTCGCCCGCAAGGCCGGCTATCACTACGGCTGGGACTGGGGCCCGCGCCTGGTAACGTCGGGAATCTGGCGTCCGGTCTATCTGGAGGCATGGAACGGGGCCCGCATCCGCGATGTCTTCTACCGCCAGGAGGAGGTCTCCTCAAAGCGGGCCCGTGTCGCCGTCGAGGTGGAGATCGACGCCGTACGTGACCTCGACGAGGCAATCGTCTCGGTTTCGGCCGCCGGAGAGAAGATCCAGGCATCGGTTTCAACCCCGCTCCACGCCGGAACCAACCGCATCACCGTACCCCTCGAGATCCGGAATCCGAAACTCTGGTGGACCCGGGAACTGGGCGAGCCGCACCTCTATGAATTCCAGACGTCGTTGTCGGCGGCCGACGCCTCCGACAGCCGGACGACGCGCGTCGGATTGCGTTCGCTGCGTCTGGTCCGCGAGAAGGTCTCGGACGGTACGACCTTCTATTTCGAACTCAACGGCGAGCCGCTCTTCGCCAAAGGAGCCAACTACATCCCCTGCGACGTCTTCATGCCCCGCGTCACGCGCAGTATCTATGAGAAGACGATCGACGATGCCGCGGCCGTGAACATGAACATGCTGCGGGTCTGGGGCGGCGGAGTCTACGAAGATGACATCTTCTACGACCTGTGCGACGAACGGGGAATCCTTGTCTGGCAAGACTTCATGTTCGCCTGCAGCCTCTATCCGGCCGAAGGAGCCTGGCTCGAGAACGTGCGTCTCGAAGCCGAAGACAACATCCGACGGCTGCGCAACCACCCCTCGATCGCCGTCTGGTGCGGAAACAACGAATGCAACGACGGTTGGCTCGGTTGGGGTTGGTCGACGCGTTACGAAAAACAGGGACATCCCGAATGGGACCGGCTCATCGGCGAACAGTTCCGACGTCAATACTACGAGGTGCTGCCCGAGGCCGTCGCGACCTTTGCCCCCGGGACGGCTTATCACCCCTCGTCGCCCTGGTCGCGGTACGAAGGCACGAGCCAAAGCCACGAAGGGGACATCCATCTTTGGACCATCTGGCACAGCCGGGCCCCGATTGCCGAATACAACACCTCCCGCAGCCGTTTCTTCAGTGAATACGGATTCCAGTCCTTCCCCGAGTACTCCTCGGTGCTGCGCTTCGCCCCGGAACCGCGCGACTGGGACATCGAGTCGGAGGTGATGATGGCCCACCAGCGCGGCGGAAGTTTCGCCAACATGCGCATCCGACAGTATCTCGAGGATGAATACTGGCCGGCCCGCGATTTCCGGACCTTCCTCTACATGAGTCACGTCCTGCAGGGCGACGCCATCAAGACGGCCATCGAGGCACACCGCCGCGACAAACCCTACTGCTGGGGATCGCTCTTCTGGCAGCACAACGACTGCTGGCCCGTCGCCTCGTGGGCAAGCCGCGACTACTACGGCCGCTGGAAGGCCCAGCATTACTTTGCCCGTCCGGCCTTTGACGACCTGCTCGTATCGCCCTATGCCGCGAATGGAGAGATGAAGGTCTACGTCATTTCGGACCGGAGAAAGGCCGTTCGGGGACAACTCGAAACCACGATTCTGAAGATGGACGGAACGGTTCTGGCAAAAGACACCCGGAATGTAACCCTCGCCCCCAACAGCAGCCGGGATCTCTATACGATCGACACGGCCGAAGCGCTGCAGGGATGTGCTCCCGGTGAAGCGATTCTCGTGACCCGCTTCACGACCGGAGACCGGAGCTACTCCAACATCGGTTATTTCGTACCGCAGAAAGAGCTGAAGCTCCCCGAAACCGACATCCGCTGGCGTGTCGAGGCTGTCGAAGAGGGCTACAACGTCACGCTCACCAGCGAGCGGTTTGCCCGAGCCGTCTGGTTGTCGCTCGACGGAAACGAATTCTTCGAAGACAACTATTTCGATCTGCTGCCCGGAATCAGCCGTACGGTCCATGTCACGACGGATCTGTCCCGGGAGGCATTCGACCGTCAGTTGCAGATCACCCACCTGCAGCAGACCCGATAACCCGAGAAGCGGGGAGGGTCAAGGAAAGAAGGAGGGGTCAAGGAAAGAAAGCCCCTCGCCCGCCCGAAAGGAGATGCCCGAGGAGGGGCCGGCAGAAAGACGGCCAAACGGGAAAGCCCCCAAAAAAATTCAAATCCCTGTGAACGATGAGGTTCACAGGGATTTCCTTATCTTCGGCAAAAAAGGGTTTCCGCCCCTTTGCCCTCCTTATTTCACCGGCTGCTCCTCGCCGAAGCGGAACAACTCCGATTCGGTTCTGGAGACCCGCATCAGCGAATCGAACTCCTCGACCATTTCCGGATATTCGGCTGCAAGGTCCCGCGTCTCACCGATGTCATCCGCCAGATTGTACAACTGGATCGGACCATCCTTTGAAACATTGTAACGGACGGCCTTCCAGTCTCCGCGACGAATAGCCTGGCGTCCGCCCTGCTCATGGAACTCCCAATAGAGGTAATCGTGCTCCGCCTGTTGGCCCTGTCCGGTCAGCGTCGGCAAATAGGAGATACCATCCGTCGGGGTCTTTCCCTCCTCACCGAGCAACTCGGCCACGGTCGGGAAGAAATCCCAGAAAGCCGAAATATGATCGCTCGTGGTTCCGGCCTCCACGACGCCCGGCCAGCGTACGATGAACGGCACCCGAATGCCTCCCTCGTAAAGGTCACGCTTGAAACCCCGATAGGCACCGTTGCTGTTGAAGAAACGAGGATCGGCACCCCCTTCCAGATGAGGACCGTTGTCGGAGGTGAAGATCACGATGGTATTCTCCGCCAGCCCCAGGCTGTCGAGACGGGCACACAACTCGCCCACCTGACGGTCCAGCAGCGCAACCATCGCGGCAAATGCCGCATGGGCATGCTCCTGCGAACCGTAACCGCCGTTCTTATAGGCCGGGCCACTGTCACAGCCCTTAAACGATTTCTCTTTTTCCAATTCGGGACGTCCGACGAATTCGGAGATCTCGGCATCCGGAAGGCGCAGCTCCGCATGGGGAATCGTCGTCGTATACCACAGGAAGAAGGGCTTTTCGCGATTCTGATCGATGAACTGCAGCGCGGCTTCGTGAATCAGATAGGGTGCATAATCTCCCTCTCCCGAACCGCTGTTCCCTTCGAGCATCACCTTCTCGGTGTTGTGCCACAGATGGTAGGGATAGTAACTGTGAGCCAGACGCTGGCAATTGTAGCCGTAAAACTCGTCCACGCCCTGGGCATTCGGTGCTCCGACCGTCTGAGGAGCTCCCAGACCCCACTTCCCGAAGACGCCCGTCGTATAACCGTGGTCCTTGAACATCCGGAAGATCGTGTAGGTATCTTCCGGCAGCGGCTGTTGCCCTTCGACGGGATACTCCTTGTTGCCGCGAATCGGCGTATGGCCCGTATGCTGGCCCGTCACCAGGCACGAACGGGATGGGGCACTGACCGACGATCCGGCATAATGCTGCGTGAAAAGTTTTCCCTGGGCCGCCAGACGATCGATATTCGGTGTCGGAATCTTCTGCTGACCCTGGCATCCGATATCGCCGTATCCCAGATCATCAGCCAAAATAAAGACGACATTGGGCGTTGTGTTTGGGGTTGGAGTTTGCGTACATGCCGCCAACGAAAGCAACGACAACCCGACAGGCAAGAGCGGTTTCATAGTTACAAGTTGGATTACTTAAACAGTTATTAGATTGGTTGAGGCTCAAGGCTCCTGCGCGAGGCAACCTCTTTTCCTTCTTATGCAAAGGAAACAAAAAAACACACTTGCGATGAAAAATTTTTCATAAATTTTGTATCCGGAATCGACACAAAAGGCCCTAATCGTCCACTTTAACGAATATACAGCCATCTGTGATCTATTTTTACCCATTACATTTACACTTTATGCCTATATTTGTAAAGCTAATCAAGACCAATTAAAAAAACGATGACCCTGAAACCTCTCTTCCTGCTGCTGGCCGGCTGGCCCGCAGCGCTGTTCGCCGCGCAACCCGCGTGGCAGGATCCGGCGGTGAATGCCGTCAACCGTGCCCCGATGCACGCCCACTATTTTGCCTACGCCTCGGCCGACGAGGCCCGCTCCGGCGTCAAGGAGCAATCCTCGCACTTCCTCTCGCTCAACGGAGCCTGGCGCTTCAACTGGGTGGAGCATGCCTGGCAGCGCCCGACGGACTTCTACCGGGTAGATTATGACGACCGCGACTGGGCCACGATGCCCGTTCCGGGGGTCTGGGAGCTCAACGGCTACGGCGACCCGATCTATGTAAATACCGGCTACGCCTGGCGCAACCAGTACAAGAACAATCCGCCCTTTGTTCCCGAAGAGCAGAACCACGTCGGAACGTACCGCCGCGAGATCGAGATCCCGGCCTCGTGGAGCGGCAAGAGCATCTTCGCACACTTCGGGTCGGTCACCTCGAATATCTCGCTGTGGGTCAACGGCCGCTTCGTGGGCTACAGCGAAGACAGCAAGCTCGAGGCCGAATTCGACCTCACGAAATACCTCAAACCGGGCAAGAACCTCGTGGCCTTCCAGGTCTTCCGCTGGTGCGACGGCTCCTACCTCGAGGATCAGGACTTCTTCCGCTTCTCGGGTGTCGGGCGCGACTGCTACCTCTACGCCCGTGAGCGCAACCGCCTTGCCGATATCCGTGTCACCCCCGATCTGGATGCCGACTACCGCGACGGTTCGCTGGCCGTCGACTGCTCCGTCGAGGGCAGCTGCGACGTGCAGCTCTCGCTCACGGATGCCGCCGGCCAGATTGTGGCCGAGGGGCAGGTGACGGGCCGTGGCGACCACAACGTCGTGCTCAACGTCGAGAACCCGCACAAATGGACGGCCGAGACGCCCTATCTCTATACGCTGACGGCCACCACGTCGCTCCGCGGCGAAACGTTGGAGGTGATTCCCCTGCGGGTCGGCTTCCGCAAGATCGAGATGCGCGGCGCGCAGGTGCTCGTCAACGGCCAGCCCGTCCTCTTCAAGGGCGCCAACCGCCACGAGATGGATCCCGACGGCGGTTATGTCGTATCCTACGAGCGGATGTTGCAGGATATCCTGCGCATGAAGCAACTTAACATCAACGCCGTGCGCACGTGCCACTACCCCGATGACAACCGCTGGTACGACCTCTGCGACCAGTATGGACTCTACGTCGTGGCCGAGGCCAACATCGAGTCCCACGGCATGGGGTACAAGGAGCGGACGCTGGCCAAGAATCCCGATTACGCCCTGGCCCACATGGAGCGTAACGAGCGCAACGTGGCCCGCAACTTCAACCACCCGAGCGTCATCTTCTGGTCACTGGGCAACGAGGCCGGCTTCGGCGAGAACTTCCAGCAGTGCTACACGTGGGTCAAGGCCGAGGATCCCTCGCGCCCCGTGCAGTACGAGCAGGCTCACGGCAACGAATATACCGACATCTTCTGCCCGATGTACCAGCCCTACGAGGGGAACATCAAGTTCTGCGAGGAGAACCCCTCGAAACCGCTCATCCAGTGCGAGTACGCCCACGCCATGGGTAACTCCATGGGCGGATTCAAGGAGTATTGGGACCTCGTGCGCAAATACCCGGCCTACCAGGGCGGCTTCATCTGGGACTTCGTCGACCAGTCGTGCCACTGGCACAATGCCAAAGGGGTGGAGATCTACGGCTACGGCGGCGACTTCAACCGCTACGACGCCTCGAACAACAACTTCCAGAACAACGGCGTGATCGGTCCCGACCGCCAGCTGAACCCCCATGCCTGGGAGGTGCGACACATCTACCAGTCGATCTGGACCTCGATGAAGGATGCCGCCACGAAGACCCTCACGGTCTACAACGAAAACTTCTTCCGCGACCTGTCGGCCTACCGCATGGAGTGGGAGCTGCTGGCCGACGGTGAGGTCATCGAGAGCGGAGTGGTGCCCACGGTCAAGGTGGCGCCGCAGTCCTCGGCCGATGTCGTGCTCGACTACGACTCGTCGCGTCTGAACGACGGCCGCGAATGGCTGCTGAACGTCCGCTGGAAGCTCAACCGTACCGAGCAGCTCCTGCCCGCCGGCTACACGGTGGCCTACAACCAGCTGACGCTCCGCGAATACGCATGGCCGAAGCTCGACCCGGCAAACCGGGCCGGCATGAACCAGCCGCTGGTCGAACCGCGGATCAAGACCGAAAACACGGCCCTGCTGACCGTCGAGGGCAAGGCCTTCACGGTGGATTTCGACCGCCAGAGCGGCTTCATCTCCTACTTCGAATACAAGGGCCGCCCGATGCTCGAGACCGGCACCCAGATCCGCCCGAACTTCTGGCGCGCACCGACAGACAACGACTACGGAGCCGGTCTGCAGAACAAATATGCCGTCTGGCGCAACCCCGAGATGAAGCTCCGCAAGCTCGACGCAAAGATGGAAGACGGACGCGCCGTGGTCGTAGCTGAATACGACATGCCCGAGGTGGAGGCCTCGCTGTCGATGACCTACACGATCGCCAATACGGGTGAGATCCGCGTCGAGCAGCACCTGGCAACGACGCCCGGGGCCAAGGTTCCGAATCTCTTCCGCTTCGGCGTACGCCTCCGCATGCCGGCCCGCTACGCTACCGTCGAGTACTACGGCCGCGGTCCCGTGGAGAACTACATCGACCGCAACCACTCGACCCTCGTAGGGCTCTACCGCCAGAGTGTCGCCTCGCAGTTCTACCCCTACATCCGCCCGCAGGAGAACGGCACGCGCAGCGACCTGCGCTGGTGGTCGGTGCTCGACCGCAGCGGAAACGGCCTGCGCACAGTCTCCGACGCCGCCTTCTCGGCCTCGGCGCTCGAATACACCCTCGAATCGCTCGACGACGGCGTGGAAAAGAACCAGCGCCACTCGCCCGAAGTTCCCAAGGCCGACTTTACGGAGGTCTGCATTGACCAGATGCAGATGGGCTTGGGCTGTGTGAACAGTTGGGGACGTCTTCCCCGCGAGGAGTATCAGATCAAATACGAGGACCGCACCTTCACATTCACCCTCTCGCCCGTCGAACATGCCTATTCGAAAGCCATTGAATAAATACTCGCAACCATGAATCGCAACCATTTGCTTTATGCCCTGCCGCCTTTGGCACTGGCGGCAGGAGCCTGCAGCGAACAACCCAAAGAGCCCGCGCGGCCGAATATCCTGCTGATCGTGGCTGACGACCTCGGCATGGGGGATCTGGGCTGTTACGGAGCCACAGCGATCCACACGCCCAATATTGACTCGCTGGCCGCTCAAGGCGTTCGTTTCGAGAATGGCTATGCCACCTCGGCCACCTCGACGCCGAGCCGCTACGCCCTGTTCACGGGCCTCTACCCATGGCGCAATGCCGATGCGAAGATCCTCCCGGGCGACGCACCGCTGATCATCCCCACCGACATCCCGACCCTTCCGAAGATGATGCAGGCCGCGGGCTACAACACCGCAGCCATCGGCAAGTGGCACCTGGGCATGGGTGACGGCAACGTCGACTGGAACAAGCCCATCACTCCGAGCGCCAACACCGTGGGATTCGACTATACGAACCTGATCGCCGCGACGAACGACCGCGTGCCGACCGTCTACGTGAAGAACGGCCTCGTCGAAGGGCTCGATCCCGAGGATCCGATCTATGTCAACTACAAGAAGAACTTCGAGGGCGAGCCCACGGCGCTGACCAACCCCGAGATGCTGAAGATGAAATGGCACCACGGACA
>CALUJN010000037.1 GCA_944320985.1 uncultured Alistipes sp.
TGTCGACGGTTACGTTCTCCAGCAGTGCGTTGCGGCGGATAGCGTTCCAGATGTCGGGCTCGTTCTCCTTCGAGAGGTTGATCACCTTGGCGTAGCAGCCGCCCTCGAAGTTGAAGACGCCGTCGTCATCCCATCCGTGCTCGTCGTCACCGATCAGCTGACGCTTCGGATCGGTCGACAGCGTGGTCTTGCCGGTACCCGACAGTCCGAAGAAGATAGCCGTCTCGCCCTTCTCGTTCGTATTGGCCGAGCAGTGCATCGAGGCCATGCCCTTCAGCGGAAGCAGGTAATTCATGTAGGAGAACATACCCTTCTTCATCTCGCCGCCATACCAGGTGTTGATGATCACCTGCATCTTCTCCGTGAGGTTGAAGACTACGGCCGTCTCCGAGTTCAGACCCAGCTCCTTGTAGTTCTTAACCTTGGCCTTCGAAGCGTTCAGAACCACGAAATCCGGCTCGCCGTACTTCTCCAGCTCCTCATCCGTCGGACGGATGAACATGTTCTTCACGAAGTGAGCCTGCCAGGCCACCTCCATGATGAAACGGATCTTCAGACGCGAGTTCTCGTTGGCGCCGCAGAACGTGTCGACCACATAGAGTTTCTTGCCCGAAAGCTCATCGGCGGCAATCTTCTTCAGCTCCTTCCAAGCCTTCTTCGTAACGGGCTTGTTGTCATTCTTGTACTCGTCGGAGGTCCACCAGATCGTATCCTTCGTCGTCTCGTCCATTACGAAGAACTTGTCCTTGGGCGAACGGCCCGTATAGACACCCGTCATCACGTTGACGGCTCCCGTCTCGGTCAACTGACCCTTCTCATACCCACGCAGGCCTTTCTTGGTCTCCTCACGGAACAGTTCGTCGTAGGAGGGATTGTACACGATCTCGGTCACGCCCGTGATCCCGTACTTTTTCAGATCCATCTTGTCCATAACTTTTTTATTTTAATTAAACACCAAATCCTTAACCTAACGTTCGAGCAGCAATAAAAAGTACGTACTCGAACGGCACAAAGGTAAAAACTTTTTCAGACTTGTGAAAAAAATAACAGTCAAAATTACGAAAAATTTTTACAATCCCCTCCACACACTGCAGGCTGTTCCCGCCGGGCCTTTTGCCAGAGGGCATCGGGACGGAGCGAATCCCTTGCCGGAAAGCCGCTCCTCCAGATGAAACGCCCAGGTTGGAGCAAAAGCAAGAACCGACGTCCGAGGCCGTTCCGGGATGGCGCCCAAACGCCCGCAATGTGAGGACGAACACCCGGCATCCGTTCCGGAAGGAGATCGAAGCGCCTCCCCGCCGATCTTCCGAATCCTGCGAGACGAAAAGCGAGGCTGCGAAAATCGGGCCGTACGGACTCCGAGAATCGATCTTTTCGGCTCCTTCACCTCCGAAATCGACGGGAACGGCTTTTGCTGCATCTCCCGGTTGAATTTCGAAACGAAACCTTAGAAAATAATTTCACTTCGAAAAACGTTTCTTGTGCCGATTATTTTTGTAACTTTGATAATATGGCCGGAATTTATCTCCATATTCCCTTCTGCAAACGCATCTGTTCCTATTGCGACTTCTTCAGAGAGGTCGGAACAGGACGTCTGGTCCCGCTTGTCGAGGCCATGCATCGCGAAATGGAGGCCCGGAGCGACTATCTCGGCAGCGAAGCCGTCCGGACTCGCTATTTCGGCGGAGGAACCCCCTCGCTTTGTCCTCCCGAACTGCTGGAAGGGCTGTTGGACCATGCCGCCCGGTTATTCGATTGTACGCAAGTCGAGGAGACCACCCTCGAGGCCAACCCCGACGATCTGACCCCCGAATACCTCGGCGCACTCCGTCGGATCGGGATCGATCGACTCTCGATCGGCATCCAGTCGTTCGACGACGACTGCCTGCGGCTGATGAATCGTCGCCACAACGCCGCCCAGGCCGTCCAAGCCGTCCGGAATGCCCGGAACGCCGGGTTCGAAAACATCACCGTCGATCTGATCTTCGGCGTGCCGGGATTCGGCGGAGATTCCCTCCGCCGTTCCCTCGACCGGACCCTGGAACTCGGCGTCGAACACATCTCGGCCTACCACCTGACCATCGAACCCGGTACGGCTTTCGGACGCCGCATGGAGCGGGGCGAATTCGCTCCGGTGGACGAGGCGGTCAGCGAAACGGAATACGCCCTCGTCCACGAAACGCTCTCCAAGGCCGGGTATGAACATTACGAGGTTTCAAATTTCGCTCGACCCGGGTTTCGGGCCCGCCACAACGCAGCCTACTGGCATGGGGTGAAGTACCTCGGAATCGGCCCCGCGGCCCACTCCTTCGACGGGCGGGAGCGCCACTGGAATGTCTCCTCCGTCGAACGTTACATCGCCGGAGATGCCCCCGAAGCCGAGATCCTTTCGGAGCACGACCGATTCAACGAATATGTGATGACCCGTCTGCGAACCGTCGAAGGGATTGACCTGAAGGAGGCTACGGCACTTTTTGGCCCCGAACGGTGCGAACGCATGATGCAGGAGGCCGCCGGCTGGATCCATGCCGGAATCCTGCTCTTCGACAACCGCCGGCTGGCCATTTCCCCGGCGCGGATGCTTGTTTCGGACGCCGTGATCGAGGAGCTCTTCGAAACGTAAGTCGTCTTCGCAACCAAGTGAAACAGAAATGTTAAGTTATTCTTAAATATTTTTAGTAATTGAACTTTCAATTGTTTTATCTAAATATATGTGTTACCTTTGCGGTCGGATTCAAAACCGTTCGTCACGGAAACAAACATCAAAAATATGAGCAACGCTAAACACACGCCCGACTTTCTGTTTGAGGTAAGTTGGGAAGTCTGCAACAAGGTGGGCGGAATCCATACCGTCATCTCTACCAAAGCACAAACCGCTACCCGGAAATTCGGAGACCACTATCTCCTGCTCGGTCCCGACCTCTCGCACGAAGGGGTAAATCCCGAATTCGAGGAGGATCAGAACCTGCTCAAGGCCTGGAGACAGGGCCTTTACAATGAAGGCATCCGTGTCCGCGCCGGACGCTGGAAGATCAAGGGAGAACCCACGGCCCTCCTGGTCGACTTCTCGTCGCTGATCCCCCGCAAAGACGAAATCCTCAAGAGCCTCTGGGAATCCTATCACGTGGATTCGATCTCCGGACAGTGGGACTACATCGAACCCGTTCTCTTCGGATGGGCTGCCGGCGTAGTCATCGCCTCCTACGTCAAGACCTTCGGAAAACCGACCGACCGTATCGTCGCCCACTTCCATGAATGGCAGACCGCGGCCGGCGGACTCTACCTGCGCAACCACTCCCCCTATGTGGCCACGGTCTTCACGACCCACGCCACCGTCATGGGTCGCTGCATCGCCGGAAACCGTCTGCCCCTCTACAATTCTCTCACCAAATTCAACGCCGACGAGCTCGCCCGTCGCTTCAACGTCGTGGCAAAGCACTCCATCGAAAAGATGGCCGCAACATACCACGACGCCTTCCTCACCGTCAGCGACATCACGGCAAACGAGTGCAAATACCTGCTCGGCCGTGAACCCGACGGAGTAACCCCCAACGGTTTCGAAAACGACTTCGTCTGGTCCGGAGACGAATACTACGCCAAACGCGACGATGCCCGCAAGGCCATGATCCAGGTGGCCGAAGCCTGCCTGGGCGAGAAGTTCTCGGGCGATCCGCTGATCGTCGGGACCAGCGGCCGCTATGAATTCCGCAACAAGGGAATCGATGTCTTCATCGAGTCGCTCAAGCTTCTCGCACAGTCGGACAAGCTCCAGCGCGAAATTCTCGCCTACATCACCGTACCGGCCGGAAACCGCGGCCCGAGGGTCGACCTGCAGGCCCATCTGGCCAACCCGGCAAACCCCATCGACGAAAAACAGTACAAATATTCGACACACTACCTGGAGGACCAAACCTGGGATCCCATCGTGAATGCACTGAAGGATAGCCCGCTCACCAAACCCGGTTCCAAGGTCAAGGTGATCTTCGTACCCACCTACCTGAACCGCGCCGACGGCATCTTCAACAAGGATTACTACGAACTCCTCGTAGGCATGGATCTCACGGTATTCCCCTCCTATTACGAGCCCTGGGGATACACCCCGCTGGAGTCGGTGGCCTTCTCCGTGCCGACCGTCACCACGACCCTCGCAGGCTTCGGCATGTGGGTCGACAAGCAGCGTGAGCATGCCGGTGTGGAGGTCATCCGCCGCGACGACTACAACGATCAGGAGGTCGAAGAGAAGATCGCCGACGCCCTGCTGCGCTTCTGCCAACTCGACGAGAAGCATGTCAACGAAATGCGCACCTCGGCCTACGAAATCTCCACAACCGCTCTCTGGGAGCACCTCTTCGCAGCCTACGAACAGGCCTACTCCGAAGCCGTCGAGAGTTCGATCGTCCGCACCAACCGCGCCATGCTCGACGACGGCGGCGCCAAGACCGAACAGATCAACTTCGTCCGCCAGCAGCTCTTCGTCGAGAAACCCAACTGGAGCCGCATGATGGTCGACAAGAACCTCCCCAAGCGTCTGCATGCTCTTGAGGAGCTGTCGCGCAACCTCTGGTGGTGCTGGAATCCCGGAGCCCGCGACCTGTTCGAAAGCATCGACCCGACGCTCTGGGCCGAATGCGAGCGCAACCCCATTGCGCTGCTCGACAAACTCAGCGTCGAGCGCATGCACGAACTCGAAAAGGACTCGAACTTCCTGGCCCTGCTCGACGCCGTGCACACCCAGTTCCGCGACTACATGAACGAGAAGCCCGATCCGAAGGCCACCTCGATCTTCTACTTCTCGATGGAGTACGGTCTGCACTCCTCGCTGAAGATCTACTCCGGAGGTCTGGGCATCCTGGCCGGCGACTACCTCAAGGAGGCGTCGGACCGCAACGTCCCGATGGCTGCGGTCGGACTGCTCTACCGTTACGGATACTTCACCCAGCGGCTCTCGGCACAGGGCGCTCAGGAGGCAACCTACGAAGCGCAGAACTTCTACAAGCTCCCCATCTCGCCCGTACGTGACGAGGCCGGTAACTGGATGACCGTCTCGATCGCATTCCCGGGACGTACGCTCCTGGCCCGCATCTGGAAATGCCAGGTCGGACGCACGGACCTCTACCTGCTCGACGCCGACATCGAGGACAACCTCGAAGAGGATCGTCAAGTAACCCACTACCTCTACGGCGGCGACTGGGAGAACCGCCTCAAGCAGGAGATTCTGCTCGGCATCGGCGGTATCCGCGCCCTGCGCAAACTCGGCATCAAGCACGACGTTTACCACTGCAACGAAGGTCATGCCGCATTCATCGGCATCGAGCGCATCCGCGACCTGGTAAACCACCGCAAACTCTCCTTCTCGGAGGCGCTGGAGGTCGTACGCTCCTCGTCGCTCTTTACGACCCACACGCCCGTGCCGGCCGGTCACGACGCATTCCCCGAGTCGATGATCCGTCAGTACATGTCGCACTATCCCGACGTACTGGGAATCACCTGGGAGCAGTACATCAACCTCGGAAAGACGAATCCCAACGATCCGAACGAGAAGTTCTCGATGTCGGTGCTGGCCTGCAACCTTTCGCAGGAGGTCAACGGCGTATCATGGCTCCACGGTGAGGTCTCGAAGGATATTCTCGGCAACATGTGGCCCGGATACTTCAAGAACGAACTCCACATCGGGTACGTCACCAACGGCGTACACTTCCCCACGTGGATCGCAACGTCGCTCCAACGGCTCTATGCACGCTATTTCGCCGACGGTTTCGAAGGACACACCTATAATATACCCGCCTGGCAGAAGGTCAACAATATTCCCGACGTAGAGCTCTGGGAGGAGCGCATGAAGCTCAAGGATCGCCTCATCAAGCATATCCGCAAACGCTACAGCGACCCCAAGCAGGTACGGCTCGAATCCCCGCGCCAGATGCTGCAGGTCATCGAGGGTATTCGCCCCGACGTGCTGACCATCGGTTTCGCCCGGCGTTTCGCAACCTACAAGCGTGCCTACCTGCTCTTTACGAACCTGGACCGGCTGGCCGCCATCGTCAACAACAAGCAGCGTCCCGTACAGTTCATCTTTGCCGGCAAGGCCCACCCCAACGACAAACCGGGACAGGACCTCATCAAACGGATCGTCGAGGTTGCCGCCATGCCGCAATTCGTAGGCAAGATCCTCTTCCTGCAGAACTATGACATGGAGCTGGCCCGTCGCATGGTGCAGGGTGTCGACGTATGGCTCAACACCCCGACCCGGCCCCTGGAGGCTTCGGGAACCTCGGGCGAAAAGTGCGTCATGAACGGCGTCATGCAGTTCTCGGTGCTCGACGGATGGTGGGTCGAAGGCTACAAGGAGGGGGCCGGATGGGCTCTTCCCATGGAGCGCACCTTCACCGACCAGCACTTCCAGGATGAACTCGACGCCGAGATGATCTACAACACCATCGAGGAGCAGATCGCACCGAAATACTACGCCCGCGGAACGGACAACATCCCCCACGAGTGGATCGCTTCGATCAAGAAGTGCGTTGCGGACATCGCCTCGAATTTCACGACGAACCGCATGCTCATCGACTACGAGGAGCGGTTCTACAACAAACTTGCGGCCCGCAAACGTGAAATGAGCGCCGATTCCTACCGCATGGCCCGCGAGATCGCCGCCTGGAAGCGCAAGGTCTCCGCAGCATGGGACAAGATTCGGGCCGTGGATGTACAGCGCGTGAAGATCGACAAGGAGGCCGTATATGTCGGTGAGAAGTATCACTTCTCGGTAACGGTCGACATCGCCAACCTCCGACCCGAGGACATCGGCGTCGAGATGGTTCTTGCCCGACAGATCATCGGAGGACAGAGCGTCAACGTCACCCGGACCATTCAGCTCGAAAAGACCCGGATCGACGGCAGCCTCGTGACCTACGCCCTGGACTACACCCCCGACGAAGCCGGAACGTTCGACGTCGCATTAAGAATCTACCCCTCGAATCCGAATCTTCCGCACAGAATGGACTTCGCGCTCGTAAAGTGGGCCTAAGAGACGGATCCGATAGAAAAAACAGGATGAAAAATATCGAAAATCAGCAATTCGGTTGCTGATTTTCGAAATTTTCAATATCTTTAATGGACGAACCGTATTTTTTAAGCATATGTCAGCATTAACCTTCGACAAAAGCGAACTCGGAAACCTGGAATACTCCCTCCAGCGTGAAATGCTCGCTACGGACCGAATCGGCGGATACATGAGCACCACGATCGTCTGCTGCAACACGAGACGTTACCATGGTTTGATGGTGGCGCCGATCGATACCAGCGACCGGACATACGTCCTGCTCTCGGCTCTCGACGAAACGATCATCCAGCACGACCAGACCTTCAATCTGGCGCTCCACCGCTTCAAGGGTACCTATGAGCCCCGCGGCCACAAGTACATCACCGATTTCGAGTACACGCCCACCCCCACGATCACCTATCGCGTCGGAGGTGTGATCCTCAAAAAGGAGATGCTCTGGATTCACAAACGGACCCAGCTCATGATCCGTTACACCCTCGTGGATGCCCATTCCGAGACCCGTCTCCGCCTCCGTCCCTTCCTCGCATTCCGGGACAAGCACGCTCTGACGCATGCCAACATGGAGGCTGACGGGCACTCCTATCCCGCTGTAAACGGCGTGAAATGCCGTCTCTACGGATCGTTCCCCTGGCTCTATCTCCAGACGAACAAACCCGATACGGAATTCGTGCCCGCACCCGACTGGTACTACAATTTCGAGTACCTCCAGGATATTGCACGCGGATACGACGGACACGAGGATCTGATGACCACCGGCTACTTCGAAACCGAGCTCAAAAAAGGCGAAAGCATCATCTTCTCCGCCTCGCTCGACGAAATGGGCTCCACGAAGACCATCGACGAACTCTTCGCAGGATCCATCGCACGCCGTACACACAAGATCGACTTCATCAGCTGCCTCGAACACTCGGCACGTCAGTTCCTGATCCGACGCCCGGGCAACCGTACCGAGGTCATCTCGGGATATCCCTGGCACGGTGTATCGGGACGCCAGACCTTCATCTCGCTGCCCGGAATCACCCTCCGTCAGAACCACAAGGAGGACTGCATCGACGCCCTCGACACCCAGGTCCGCAACCTCTGCAACGGCATGTTCTGCGGCGATTTCTCCGCGGCCGTGGCGGCAGACGCCCCGCTGTGGTTCTTCTGGACCCTCCAGCAGCTCGAACCCCAGATCGGGGCAAAAGCCATCTGGGAGCGATACGGAGAGGCCATGAAACAACTCCTCGATGCCTACAAACAAGGAGTCGCAGGGCGTGTCATCCTGAACGACAACGGTTTGATCTGGGCATCCGCCGAGAACATTCCCCTGACATGGATGAATTCCATGATCGACGGAAAACCCGTCACTCCGCGAAACGGTTATCAGGTCGAGGTCAATGCACTCTGGTACAACGCCGTATGCTACACCTTGAAGCTCGCGGCGGAAAACGGCGACAAGAAATGCGTCAAAGCGTGGGAGAAGCTCCCCGAAAAGACAAAGAACGCATTCAACGAGCTCTTCCGACTGCCTGAAGGCTATCTGGCCGACTACGTAGGTTTCGAAGGCCCCGCCAAGGAGATCCGACCCAACATGATCATTGCCTGCGGACTCCCCTATAAGATGCTCGATGAACAGGCGCAGCTCGAGGTCATTCAGACCGTACGCCAGCACCTCCTTACCCCCAAGGGTCTGCGGACGCTCTCGCCTCGCAACCCCATCTACAGAGGTTCTCAGGAAGGAACGCCCGTAGAACGTGACTTCGCGGCAAAGAACGGCTCCGTATGGCCCTGGTTGCTGGAATTCTACGTTCAGGCCTGCTTCGACATCAACGGTGACGCTTTCTTGCCTCAGGCCGAAGAGATTCTCGCCAACTTCAGCGAAGACATCCAGACCTACGGCATCGGATCCATCAGTGAACTCTATGATGCCGATCCTCCCTATGCCTCCCGTGGAGCCATTTCACAGGCTTGGAGCGTAGGTTCCGTAGTGGATATTTATGCCATGATCCAGGCTCGCAAGGCCAACAAGCCCGAAGAACCGAAAAAGAAAACGGCACGCAAATCGACGACCAAGGCTGCCAAAACCGAAACGGCTCCGAAAGTCCGGAAATCAACGGCAAAAGCCACGGAGAAAGTTGCTGAAAGCGTCGAAAAAGCGAAAACGAAATCGGCAAAGAAAGTCGCAGCGAAATAAAACGCCGCAGTCCGACAACCCCGGGGAGGGTGCGGATGATTCACCGGAGATGTGAAAACATCGGCACAAATTCCCCGGGACATGCCTGACCCGGGTGCGAGAGAGAGAATAAGGTGAGCAGGGAAGAGCGGGAGCAGGAAGAAGAGATTGGGGAGGAGTAAAGGAGGGAAGCGAAGAGGAGGAAAGAGGAGGGAAGAGGAGAGGACGAGAAGAGAGGAGGAGGAAGAAGAGGAGAGAGGTACGTAGTGAAGGGAAATGAAAGAGGAGAATACGGGAGAAAGTAAGAAGTAGAGGCAGAGAAGGGAAAGAAGAAGGATAGGGAAGCAGAGGAGAGGAGAGGAGAGGAAGAGACAGGAAGAGACAGGAAAGCCAGGAGAAAGACTGAACGCCAAGAAGGCTAAAGCCGGACAACAGCGAAGAACGCAAGGATACAAAAGACAAAATTAAATAAGATATGAAAGTATTAATGTTCGGATGGGAGTTCCCGCCCCATATTGCGGGCGGTTTGGGAACGGCCTGCTACGGTATGACCCGTGGATTGGCTCGCAATGGCGTGGATGTGACATTCGTTGTCCCCCATGCCTATGGTGACGAGGACCAACGGTTCACACACGTATTGAATGCCAGCGAGGTCGAGGCTCTCTACGGAACTACCGGAAGCGGCGCGGACGATATCCTCGAAAAGATGTCTTTCATCCACATCGACTCCAACATGGTTCCCTACATCTCCCCCGAAGAGTATCAAACCTATCACGAGAAGTACGTCAAATCCGGCCAACAGGTCTGGTCGACAACCGATGCCTGGAAACAACGATATACCTTCTCGGGCAAGTATGGAGCCAACCTCATGGAGGAGGTAGCCCGTTATGCGGTCGTGGCTGCACAGGTGGCCCGTGACCTCGAAGGACAATTCGACGTCATCCACGCTCACGACTGGCTGACCTACTACGCCGGAATCGCCGCAAAACGAATCTCTGGAAAACCGCTCGTCGTCCACATGCACGCCACGGAATATGACCGAAGCGGAGAACACGTCAACACCCAGGTATATGCCATCGAGCGGGCCGGAATGGCCGCAGCCGATCGCGTGATTGCCGTGTCGAACCTCACGCGCAACATCGTCATCAACCGATACGGTATCCCTGCCGAAAAAGTCGTGACGGTTCATAACGCCGTCCGCTTCGCGGAACATGACACCGTAGCCCCCGAGCGTGGCGTCTCGGACAAAATCGTCACCTTCCTCGGACGTATCACCTATCAGAAAGGTCCCGACTATTTCGTCGAGGCCGCGGCAAAGGTTCTCAAACGTGTTCCCAACGTCCGTTTCGTCATGGCTGGATCCGGCGACATGATGAACCACATCGTCCGTCGCGTCGCCCGACTCGGAATCGCAGACCGTTTCCACTTCACGGGATTCCTGCGCGGAGAGGATGTACACAAGATGTTCCAGTTGTCGGACGTCTATGTCATGCCTTCGGTCTCCGAGCCGTTCGGCATCTCGCCGCTCGAAGCCATGCGTTCGAATGTCCCGGTAATCATCTCCAAGCAGAGTGGTGTGGCCGAAGTCCTCGACTATGCCGTCAAGGTGGACTATTGGGATGTCGATGCGCTGGCCGATGCCATCTACGGCCTGATCGAATACCCGGCCCTGGCAAAGATGTTCGCATCAAAGGGCCTCGAAGAGGTTACGAACCTCAAATGGAACGATGCCGCCGCAAAGATCAAGAAGGTCTACGAAAGCGCCATTGAAGAGAACACGAATCAATCAAAATAGAAATATACAACCATGAAAACCGTTTGCCTCTATTTTCAGGTACATCAGCCCTGGCGTCTGAAAAAGTACCGCTTTTTCAACATGGGCAAGGACCATAACTACCTGGACGACCTGCAAAACCGAGCCATCATGCAGAAAGTTGCCCGGCAGTGCTATCTCCCGATGAATGCGCTCCTCTTGAAACTCATCAAGGAGAACAAGGGCAAGTTCCGCTGCTCGTTCTCGATCACGGGCAGTGCCATCGAGCAGATGAAAGCCTTTGCCCCCGAAGTGCTTGACTCCTTCAAGGAACTCGCAGCCACGGGGTGCGTGGAATTCCTCGCCGAGACCTATTCGCACTCGCTCGCATCGCTCGCGTCGAAAGAGGATTTCGAAGAGCAGGTCAAGCTTCACATCAACCTCATCAAGAAAGAGTTCGGCGTAAAGCCGACGGCCTTCCGAAACACGGAGTTGATCTATTCGGATGAAATCGGAGCCATGGTCGCAGGAATGGGATTCCGTACGATGCTGGCTGAAGGGGCCAAGCATGTCCTCGGATGGAAATCCCCCAACTACGTCTATGCCAATGCCATCGATCAGAAGCTGCGTCTGCTGTTGCGCAACTACAAGCTGTCGGACGACATCGCATTCCGCTTCTCGAACCGCAGTTGGGATCAGTGGCCTCTGACTGCCGACAAGTACGTACAATGGCTCGCTTCGGAAGAGACTCCCGGCGAAGTCATCAACCTCTTCATGGACTACGAGACCTTCGGAGAGCACCAGACGGCCGACACCGGCATCTTCGAGTTCATGCGTGCCCTGCCCAAAGCCATCCTCGCCAAGAAGAACGGGCTCGAATTCGCAACCGTAACGGAAGCTGCCAAGAAACATCAGCCCGTAGCCGTGCTGCACTGCCCGCACGTGATGTCGTGGGCCGATGAGGAGCGCGACGTAACGGCCTGGCTGGGAAACGAACTCCAGAACGAGGCCTTCTCGAAACTCTATGCTCAGAAGGAGAAGGTCAAGGCGCTGAAGAGTGCAGATTTCGACTATGTGTGGAGTTTCATGCAGAACTCCGACCATTTCTACTACATGGCAACGAAGTGGCTTTCGGACGGCGACGTGCACTCCTACTTCAACCCTTACGATTCGGCTTACGATGCCTTCATCAACTACATGAACGTCCTTTCGGACTTCATCATCGAGCTGGACAAGGCGCTGGCCGCCAAAAAAAGCAAGAAGGCATAAGGGATACAACCCTGGCATGCATCGAAAAGCCTCCCGAAATCGGGAGGCTTTTTCATGTAAAGTGCAGTACAGACAAACGACCGGCGGAGAGATTCCGTCGGTCGTTTCAGCGAACGTTTTGCGGATACTACCCCTTGCGTTTGTATCGCGAAGGCGAGGTTCCCGTATGTTGTTTGAAATACTTTCCGAAGAAGGACTGCGTCGAAAAGTTCAAATGGTAAGCGATCTCCTGAATGCTCATTCCTGAGTACTTCAACAATGCCTTCGCTTCGAGAATCACCGATTCATCGATCCATCGGGCTGCCGTCTTGCCGCTCACCTCCTTGACCACCGACGAAAGGTATTTCGGCGTAATATTCAACTGTTTGGCGTAAAAACTGACATTGCGTTCCCGTTTGCTGTACTGCTGCAACAACGACATGAACTCATCGAAGAGCACCTCGCAGCGCCCCTGTTTGATCTCGCCGGGCTGTTCCCGGAGATTGATCTCCGTGATGATGTAGAACGCCGTCGTGAAAAGCGTACGGATGATCTCATGACGATAACGCTCCTTGTCGCTGAGAAGCATCGTTTTGATCAACTGAAACAGTTGCCGGATCTCGTCAACATCCTGTTGCGTCACCTCCAGCACCGGAGCCTTTCCGAAACGCATGTAAACCGGAAGCGAAGTCGACAGATCAATCTGAATCTCGTTGACGAACGACTTGGAAAAGGCCAGCAGGTAGGCCGCAGCGTTCGACGAACACTTCACCGTACGGATGATCGAATCGGGGTTGAAAAAGACGATCGTATTGGGCCGCACGGTATAATTCTGCATGTCAATCGACACGACCGCCTCTCCGACCATCATGATGATCGCCGTAAAGCCGTCGATCGAGGTCGGGTAGTTCGCCGTGGTGTTCTTGTCGGCCGTAAGCGTCGTGATGACCAGATCGTCCGAAAGGTAGAAGACATCGCTCATCTCCTTTTTGATCCGCGAGATGGAGACTTTGTGCAGTCCCTCCCGGCCCTCGCGCGTCATTTTGCCGTTTTCCACCATAACGTCGTGTTTTTTTACAAAAATAACATTTTACCCCGAAAATCGAAAGCTGCGACGCAAAAAATCGCCCATACAGTCGGAAATGAGCCAGAATCAGGTTTTTCCGGGCATAACAAGCGCGGAGAGAACTCCGAACAAGGGGAGAATCACAGAAACAGGAAGGCCGAAAAACGCCCCGGCAGAAGGGATCCAGGCAAACAGGAAGAACCCTGTGAAGGGAATTCCACAGCTACATGGGGACGAATCCTGAAGAAAATACCGGACTACTCCTGCTCCCCGTTCGGACACATCACACGAAGTCCCCCCGCGACGCATTCGATATGCAGCGGGAATTCGGCGCCGGGCTGTCCGTCGACATCCGTCGGCTCATTGACCGTTGACTGAATATCGATATGACGGGCCCGAAGATGACGCACGATCTTCGGGTTGCCGCCCAGCAAATACTGTCCCATAGCCAGCGTCGAACGGAAAAGATCCTTCTTTTCAAGCAGAATGCAGTCGAACAACCCGTCCCGGATCGATGACGTACGGGCCAGGCGGAATCCCCCGGCCGTCTCACCGTTGAAGATCAGGACCATCAACGACCGCAGATCGAAGTGTTCTCCGTCGGCAACGATCTCCAGCGGCACGGCATGGATCGTGCGGAACTCCTTGACTCCCTCGATGATATAGGCCAGTTTGCCGATAAGATGCTTGCGCGAATTAGGGGTTCGCTGCGAGGTGGTCGTGAAGATCCCGAACGAGAAGATGTTGACGAACCACAGGTCGTTGACCCGTCCCACATCGACCCGGTCGATGCGGCCCGAAGCGATCTGACGCGCCGCCTCGAGCAGATCGTTCGACATGCCGAGCGCCCCGGCGAAGTCGTTGGCCGTACCGGCCGGAACCACTCCGATCGGGATATCGAGCTCCTTGCGCTTCATCGCGTTGACCGCAAAATTGACCGTTCCATCCCCTCCGGCCACGACCATCAGATCAATCGTCTCATGCCCATCAAAGGGGTTTACAGAAAAATCAATCGGCTGCGGGACCACCCGGTAGCCGCTGCTGCGGAAAATCTCATCGATCTGTTCGGCCTCGCGGGCGACCCGCCCCCGACCCGATTCGGGATTATAGAGAAAAACTGCGGTCTTCATATTCTGCACGATGATTACTCCATGATCAGCGGGCGCATCGCCGGCGAAACGTACTCCTCGTAGGTATCGCCCTCACCCGACAGGATGAAATAGACCTTTACACCCGGCATCCGGTCGACGGCGGCACGGGCATCGTCGGCACCCATGGCCAGGAACATCGTCCCCAGGGCATCGGCCTCGGCGCACGTCGGAGCAACGACCGTCACCGACAGCAGCCGCGACAGCACGCTGCGACCCGTGCGGGGATCGATCGTATGGGCCACCTTGTTACCGGCGGCATCAAGGTAGTAGCGGCGATAATTGCCCGAAGTGGCCAGGGCACCCTCCGTGAGGGCGATCCGACGCTGAAGGTAGTCGCCGTCCGTCATATTTCCGTCGAAAGGGGTCTCCACACCGATGCGCCACGGGTTGCCCTGGCGATTGACTCCCCGGCAACGCACCTCGCCGCCGATATCCACGATGTAGTTCTCGGCACCGAAACTCTCCACAAGGGCGGCCAGCAGGTCCACCGTATAGCCCTTGGCCACGGAGTTGAAGTCCAGTTGCACGCGAGGATCGGACTTCACCAGACGGTTCCCTTCGAGATGCACCTTGTCCCGGCCCACGAAGGCAAGGATCGAATCGATATTCGGATCCGGCAGGGCCTCCTTCCCGGCAAAGCCCCACGCCTCGACCAACGGTTTGACCGTCACGTCGTAGCGGCCATCACTCAGCGAGCCGATGCTGTCGGCCAGGCGGAGGTTGAAGGCGATGTGCCGATCGACCGTATCCGTCTCATTGCGGTTCAGACGGCTCAGCAGGGAGCCTTCGTCGAAGATCGACATCGACGCCTTGGCTTCCCGGTCCAACTCCATCACCGCCGCGTAAAGCTCCTGCGACGTCGTGTTCCGGACATCCGCCACCACGTGCAGCGTCGTACCGAGCATCACCCCGTCGACGGTCGTATATTCAACCCTGTTTCCGCACGCCGCAAAAGCCATCGCCGCAACCACGGCGAACACACTGCGGACTCGCTTGTTTCTCATAATTTTCATGCGTTTAGGTGCAAAAATACGATTTTCCACGTTAACTTTTCATTTTTCCTCCCAAAAGCGAAAGAATTTTTAACTTTTCATTCTTAAAACCCAATTATATTCGTACCTTTGCCGAACGCTCTGGCGTTATCCACGGTAAGGGGGATGCGTCGTAGAGTGGAACTTAAATAAACTTTTACAAAATGGCTTATTTAACAGCTGAGAAAAAGCAGGAGCTTTTTGGCCAGTACGGCAAGTCTAACACCGATACGGGTTCACCCGAGAGCCAGATCGCGTTGTTTTCGTACCGTATCAACCACCTTACTGAACACCTCAAGAACAACCGGCACGACTTCGGCACCCAGCGCGCCCTGCTGCGCCTGGTCGGTAAGCGCCGCCAGTTGCTGGAGTACCTCAAGGAGGTCGACATCGAGCGCTACCGCGCCATCGTCAAGACCTTGAATCTCCGCAAGTAATCCCGAGGTAGAAATGAGGGCAATTCCCGAAAGGGGTTGCCTTCATTTTCTTGCGAATCAAAATCGAAACATCATAGGTTAAAATTTTTATGGAAGAAAAGAAGCTGTACAACGCAGTCCGCAAGATCATCACCCTGGCCGACGGTCGCCAGATCGAGATCGAAACGGGCAAGCTGGCCAAACAGGCCGACGGCGCCGTCGTCGTCAAGATGGGCGACACGATGCTCCTCGGTACCGTCGTGGCCGCAAAGGATGCAAAACCCGACACCGATTTCATGCCCCTCCAGGTCGAATACAAGGAGAAATACGCCGCCTGCGGCCGTTACCCCGGCGGCTTCATGAAGCGCGAAGGAAAGGCCAACGACAGTGAAATCCTCGTCGCCCGCCTGATCGACCGCGCCCTCCGCCCGCTGTTCCCCGCCGACTACCACGCCGAAGTCTACGTCACCGTCAACCTCATCTCGGCCGACAAGGACATTC